>JBIKZM010000166.1:0-4115 GCA_044354735.1 Crocinitomicaceae bacterium | reverse complement strand
GAAAGGCATTGCCATACTAGGTTCTACGGGTTCTATCGGGACGCAAGCACTTGAGGTGTTGGCGGCTTACCCAGACTACTTTGATTTACAGGTCCTGACGGCCGGCAAAAATGCTGAGCTTCTTATTGAGCAAGCGCTCAAATTTCAACCAAATTCGGTGGTCATTACCGACGAAAGTCAGTATCAAAAGGTGAAAGATGCCCTTTGGTCTTCCGAAAT
The DNA here is from genome assembly GCA_044354735.1 of Crocinitomicaceae bacterium. Classification (GTDB taxonomy): domain Bacteria; phylum Bacteroidota; class Bacteroidia; order Flavobacteriales_D; family Crocinitomicaceae; genus UBA952. The sequence continues at coordinate 3,896 of JBIKZM010000166.1, read as the reverse complement.
TCACGTATACGCTGGTCAAGAAGCTTTGTGCCAAGTAGTGGAGTCCAATGAGGTGCATACGGTGCTCACTGCTTTGGTGGGTTATGCAGGTCTTAAACCCACCATTCATGCCATAGAAGCGGGCAAAACAATTGCCCTTGCCAACAAAGAAACTTTAGTGGTTGCTGGCGAACTCATTACCAAATTGGCCCGCGAAAAAGGGGTCAGTATCTATCCGGTAGATTCTGAGCACTCTGCTATTTTTCAGTGCTTGGTGGGCGAGTTTCACAATCCAATTGAAAAGATTTACCTGACCGCATCAGGCGGTCCATTCCGCGGCTTTTCACTCGAACAACTTCAAAAAGTGACCCTCGAGCAAGCCCTCAAGCATCCGAACTGGAGCATGGGTGCCAAAATTACCATAGATTCTGCGAGTTTGATGAACAAAGGCCTGGAGGTTATTGAAGCCAAGTGGCTTTTTGGTTTGCAGCCCGAACAAATTGATGTCATTGTGCATCCGCAGTCTATTGTGCACAGTTTGGTGCAGTTTGAAGACGGCAGCATGAAGGCACAAATGGGTTTACCCGATATGAAACTCCCTATTCAGTATGCACTGACCTATCCTGCGCGTTTCAAAACCGATTTCCCGAGATTCAATTTCATGGATTATCCGCAACTCACTTTTGAGCAGCCAGACCGCAAGGTTTTTAAAAATTTGGATTTGGCGTATCAAGCAATGGCAGCGCAAGGCACAGCTGCTTGTGCGCTCAATGCGGCCAATGAAGAGGCTGTAGCAGCTTATCTAGACCGCAAAATTTCCTTTTTGGAAATTGGTCAACTCAACGAGTTCTGTATGCAAAATATGGCCAATATCTTGAACCCTCTCTACGCAGATTACGTGGCCACCGACGCAAAAGCAAGGGCTTTTGTGCAGCAACAGTTCAACAAATAAAGCACGTTTAGAAATAGGCGCGCAGCTCCATTCCGCCTGTATGCACTGCCGTTTGTCCTTGCATGAGTCGGCCGCCATAATTGAGGCTCAACTGCAAATTTTTACCAATAATTTTCTGAAAACTGAGGTTCCAGGTCCAGTTGGTACCTGGCCGCAATCCTTCGAGCATTTCATAACCCACTGCAGAAAGCGCTGTGCCGTCAAAATCAAAGTAAACGTATTTAAGCGAGCCATTGAGGCTGCCTTTTTCACTCCGATTGACTTTCCAAGTGGTTTCAAGGGCTTTGGACTGCGCACTTTCCCCTCCATAAAGCATACTATTCGTCTTGTTTCCTAGGCTACCGATCAAGCTGAGGCGCAATTGCGAACCATCCTGATAAATAACTTGTGGCTTGAGTTCTTGTTGCGTGATCTGAAAATTCCGCCCACTGGTGTAGTCTGCAAGCGCCGCATTTTGCCCCTGCAAAAGGGTCGTTTCTAGGGCCAATTTGCTGTTGATGTTCAGGCGCAAATTGAGTTGGTTCTTGGTTTGGCTGCGCGCGTCGTAACCGCTGGCCAAAAGCATTTTGTTTTCTTGTTGTAACCAACTGTATTCTGCACTAAAGACTTTGGCATTTCGGTTGAAAAACAAGGAATTAGAGAATTGTGTATTGGCAGACTGCAGGGCCAATTCATTGATGTCTGAGGCCAACGGATTGAGCCATTGCAAAGTAGTGCCTTCTTGTAATTTACGCTGCACCCGGATGCGTGTTTGATTGGAGAATTTTGCCAAAATCCCCAAGGCCCCTGCGCGCTGTCCCCAAAGTAATTCTGGCCTCCACAGCATACTCTGATTCCATTCATTGGAAAATACAGCCGCATAACTTGCACTAGGCACAAAAACGCGGATGTAATTGGCTTGATCCGCATAAATAGCTTTTTCAAATTCATTGAGGTCTTTGATGCCATCGGCATTGTAGTCTATCCAAGCGTAGATGCCTTGTCCGTCATTGACCCGGATATATTGAAAACGTCGTTTTTGCTCCAAACCAGAACCGATTTCATAAAAAGTAGTAAGGGTCAGTGCATTTTTAAAGAAGCGTGCATTGTAATCAAAACGAGCCACCAAACTCTTTTCGGCTTTTTGGTCAATGAGCGCAGTATCGAGGATAGCCAATTGCCTCGCGCCCAAAAGCACCTGCAAGTTTTGGCTCGAACTCGGATTCCATTTGAGTTCTAAACCCGTTGTTTTGGCTTTGGCGGCGAGCTGTAATAAGCTATCTGCGCGCCAATCATAGCGTTCGCGATAGAATAGTTTCAGGTCGAGTTTGCGTGCAGTTTGCAACTGAATGAAGGCTTGTGCATCGTAAAATTGATAAGAATTAGGCTGCAGACTACCACTGAATTGATTCCATTCGTGGTCGTCTATATATCCGATTTTAAACAGGCCAAGTTGCTTGTCTAGCTTTAGGCGGTGCCGCACAAAATAATTTTGCGCAACGGTGGTTTGTGCGCGCAAAGCAGAGGCGTCCCATTTTGCCGACCAACCTTTTTGCTTCCAATTGCCATCGGTAAATAGGCGCTGTCCTGAGAACAAACTATCGATATCTAGATGCTGCGCTACAATGTTGATTTGTCCAAATTGGCTGTGCGCAATGCGCTGTTTTAACTCCAACTGACGCTGTGTGCCTGTGTAATTTTGGTTGCGGATGTTCCAGTCACGGTCAAACTCTACAGCCCTAAATTGTTCTATAGGTTCAAAGCGCGCGTTCAAATAAAGATATTCTAGCGAAGTTTCCAGGACGCGTTTGCTGCTGTCTTGGCTGAGTGCTTTATGAAAACGAAGCCCGCCTTTGGACGCAAAACCCAGGTTGTTTTGATCATCCAATGAGGAGTATAAATTGAGGTCGTTTTCGCTGAGTGCATTTTCTGAAAACAAAGACCAATTCGGATGCAAATCATAGGAGATGCCGGCGCTTGCCATTTGTTTGCGCTTAGGAGTTTGCACGCGTCTGATGGGCGCAAAATTTCCTTGTGAGCTGCCATTTATTGGTGCAAGCCATTTGTAGTAATTTCCCGAAGCGCTGACGCCAGCCAAAATGTAGTCGCCCTGACCACTTCCAACCTCGGTAAATGTGCTGCGGTAATGCGCCAATTGTGCATCTACGCTAAAGACGAGCACCTCTTGAAAACCAAGTGTGTCAATGAGTCGATACATATTGGTGTTTTCGAGATAGGCGCTTGAATCAAAGCCTTGCACAATAGCGGCAGTGAGGTTGTCGCCAATCTGACTGAGCTGTTGAAGTTGTTCTGTACTGAGTATTTGCTGTAGCGCTTGGTTTTTGAGGTCTTGTTCTTGGTAGACGGCCACCCAAGTTTTGAGCTGCTTGGTTTGGTAACGGGTGGTGTGTTGGAGCAAGCTTCTGGCAAAATTTTGATCGGCATATTGAAACTCTGCCACAATTCTGCTGTCTTTGGTAATGAGGTGCCTAGAGGTAAAGGTGAGTTCGGCACTGGCGTAGTCAATAATGTAATCGAATTCTTGACCCCGTTGCAGCAATTGCCCATCGATGTAAATGCGCTCGGTGCCGGCCAGGATCAAAATATAAGGTTCGCTGTTGCTTCCAACAAGCCGATACGGCCCTTGCACGGCTTCGAGCCCTTGAATAATTTGTCTTTGAAACTTTCCCTTTGACAAACCCAAACTGCTTTGCGTGTAGAGCTTGGCACCATTTGCTAGCTGCCAATTGTACTGTCCAGTGATGCCTTGGGCACGTTTGCGGTAGGTCAAGAATTGACCGTCGGGTTTGTCTAGCCAGAAATCGCCGGCGGTTACTTTGAGTTGTTCGTTGTGCACTTGGATAAATACTTGATCGAACTCCCTGAGCTGATTGGTTGTGCCCGATGCTTGAAAGGGGATATTGGCGTCTGATAGCGAGGCAGTGAGCATCAAACCCGGCGAAATTTGTCCGTTGAGTTGCAAGTT
>JBIKZM010000165.1:0-4118 GCA_044354735.1 Crocinitomicaceae bacterium | reverse complement strand
CGCAACTGTTGTTACGCTATCAGATTCAGAAGGCTATATCTACGATGCAGCTGGTATCGATGCTGAAAAATTAGCTTGGGTCATGGATCTTAAAAATGTGCGTCGCGGTCGCATCTCTGAATACGCGAAGCAATTTACTGGCGCACAGTTTATCGCGGGCAAGCGCCCTTGGGAGGTAAAAGCCCACATTGCGCTTCCTTGCGCTACCCAAAACGAACTCAACGGAGAAGAAGCAAAAGTGCTTGTGACGAACGGAGTCATGTGTGTTGCAGAAGGCGCCAACATGCCATCTACACCAGAGGCCATAGCAGTTTTTCAAGCTGCAAAATTATTGTTCGCTCCCGGTAAAGCATCAAATGCAGGTGGGGTAGCTACTTCAGGTTTGGAGATGTCACAAAACTCTTTGCGTTTGTCTTGGCCAGCTGAAGAAGTTGACGAGCGTTTGCACAACATTATGGTTTCTATCCACGAAGCTTGTGTAAAATACGGTAAAGATGCCGATGGCATTGTTGATTACGTCAAAGGCGCAAACGTTGCTGGTTTCGTCAAAGTAGCCGACGCCATGATTGACCAAGGTTTGGTATAAACCAATCAAAATATATTTATTAGAAAAGGCCTTCTCTCGAAGGCCTTTTTTATTTTTGCACCATGTTGTCTCGATTGCTGCTTTTTTTCACGCTCTCATTGAGTTTGTCTACACGCGCTCAATATTTTCTTGGAGTCGGTGCGTCGTTGCATCGCTACGATCAGGTGCTGAGTGTTAAAGTGCTAAAGTCTTTCGATTCAGGTGGCTTAGGTCTAGATCTTGGTTTGGGAGTTGAACGCAGTTTACAAGGTGCAATAGCACCAGCGGCAGGTCTTTTTTGGATGGCTGCGCTTACCCAGTGTACATTCAAGAAAACCTTGCCCTTTTATTCGTTTCGCTACCAATGCGATTTGCAAAAAACTACTTTTTTAGACCTGCATCAGGGTATTTATGGTGGTATGGGTTTGGCATTTGGTCCAAAATATGAATGGGGAGTGGCACTTTTTGCAGGGCTAGCCATGGAATCCTTATCCGGACTTAGCTATCAAAATAAGCCCATCTATTTTAACCCGCAGCTGCAGTTACATTACTTTTTATTCCGTGAATAAATACCTATATCATTCGGTTCTTCTTGTTATCCTGAGTTTACTCTTGTTGGCTTGCCGCAAGCAAGAAAATTATCCAGCAGTTCAGGTTTTTGGACACGCGGGAATGGGAATCGCTATCGGAATGAGTGCTTTTCACGACAATTCCTTGGAGGCTATTCAATTGGCACTTGCTTTGCCAACTTTGAACGGGGTAGAGGTCGATGTGCGCATGAGTGCAGATGGTACGCTTTGGTTGTATCATGAAAATACCTTGGAGTCTCATACGGATGGTGAGGGTTGTATTTTTGAAAAAACAGATTTGGAGCTTGAACAACTCCGCTACAAAAGTTTACACCGCGAAAAACTCGCGCGTTTGGATGAAATTTGGCCGCTTCTGGACACAGGTCACCATATCATTTTAGACCTCAAACACTGGAATGCATGCACGGAAGGCTATGTCGACATGGCACTTTTTCAGCAAGCATTATATACAATTCCAAGCCAGTACAGAGCTCAGCTGATACTTGACTCCTCCAATCCAAATTGGCTAGCGCAAATTAGTCAAGATTTCAAGGTTGTTTATGCTACAGTTTCTTTCGAGGAGGGCTTGCAGCGCCTTGAAAAAGTTCCTGCACTTGCAGGTTTAATGCTGCGCAGCAAAGATATTACCGCTGCGCAAATTACCTATCTGAAAAGCCTAAATAAAGAAAGTTATCTTTTTGAAATGCGCTCTAGCAAAAAACAAAGGGCCGCTTTACAAAAGCAGCCCTCGGCGATATTGGCAGACGACCCGCGCGGTGCGTTGGTCATTAGGGATTGAAGTTAGGCCTTGTAAAAAGGCAATTTGACTACTTTAGCCTTGATTCCTTTTTCTCTGATTTCAATGAAGATTTCGGAGTCGAGTGCACTGTGAGAGGTGTGTACGTAACCTAAGCCGATGGCTATTTTCATGCTTGGAGACATCGTGCCCGAAGTAACTTTTCCAATCACTGCGCCGCTTGCATCTAAAATAGGGTAGTCGTGGCGAGGAATGCCGCGGTCTGTCATTTCAAAAGCAACAAGTTTTCTAGTTACACCTGCTTCTTTTTGTGCTTTCAAGTATTCGGCATCAGTGAAGTCTTTGGTGAATTTAGTGATCCAGCCAAGGCCAGCTTCTAGCGGTGAGGTGCTGTCGTCGATATCGTTGCCATAAAGGCAAAAGCCCATTTCCAAACGAAGGGTATCGCGTGCGGCAAGGCCAATTGGTTTGATGCCCCAGTTGGCACCAGCGCTAAACACGGCATCCCAAAGTTTTTCGGCGTCTTCATTCTTGACATACACTTCAAAACCACCTGAACCTGTGTAGCCCGTAGCGGAAACCATTGCGTTTTCAATGCCCGCAAAAGACCCGTGTTGGAAAGTATAGTAGGTCATGTTGCTCAAGTCAATTGACGTAAGACTTTGCATGGCTTCAGCTGCTTTTGGCCCTTGAATAGCAAGTAAGGAATATTGGTCAGATAAGTTCTGCATTTCTACACCGAGATCGTTGTGGCTGGCCATCCAGTCCCAGTCTTTTTCGATGTTGGAAGCATTGACGACTATAAAATAAGTTTCGGCGTCTATTCTGTAGATGATGAGGTCGTCTACAATGCCACCCTTGCCATTTGGCATGCAGCTGTATTGTGCTTTGCCATCAAAAAGTACAGCTGCGTCGTTGGTGCATACTTTTTGAATGAGCGCCAAGGCATTCGGGCCTTTGAGCAAGAACTCACCCATGTGGGAAACGTCAAAGACGCCAACACCGTTGCGGACGGTGTCGTGTTCTGCATTGACGCCTTCGTATTGAACGGGCATGTTGTAACCGGCAAAAGGAACTATTTTGGCACCAAGTTCGGAGTGTTTGTGAGTGAGGGCAGTATTTTTCATGTTATCCTTTGACGCGTTCTACGTAAACGCCTGTGCGGGTATCTATTTTGATGACTTCACCGTTGTCGATGAATAAAGGAACGCGAACTTCTGCGCCTGTGGCAATGGTCGCTGGCTTCATGGAGTTGGTAGCGGTATCGCCTTTGACGCCCGGCTCAGTGTAAGTTACTTCTGAGATGATATACATTGGAAGTTCTACAACGAGTGGTGCTTCCTCTTCGGCATGGTAAAGGATATTGACGACCATTCCCTCTTGAAGGAAACCTGGTTTTTCAACCATTTTGAGTGGAATATTGACTTGCTCAAAGGATTCGTTGTTCATGAAAATGTAAGCGTCAGACTCTTGGTACAGATATTGGTATTCGCGGTTTTCAATGCGAACAGTTTCAATTTTGTGACCTGCGGAGAAAGTGTGGTCAAGGACTTTTCCCGATTCAATTTGGCGCATTTTGGTGCGCACAAAAGCGGGGCCTTTTCCGGGCTTCACATGTTGAAATTCAATGATTTGAAAGAGTTTCTCGTTGTGCTTGATGCACAAACCGTTGCGGATATCTGCAGTATTTGCCATAATTCTAGTTCAATTTGAGGGCAAATATAGCCGAATTCCTATTGTTATCAACACATTTAGTTTATAATTTCCGCCCAACGAGCGACTTGCGAGCGCATTAGATTGTTATTTTTGTTTATTCCAAATTTTGTAAAGCTACATGGCTGAAAATCAATACACCGAAGACAACATACGTTCCCTAGACTGGAAAGAACACATTCGTTTGCGTCCCGGGATGTATATCGGTAAGCTTGGCGATGGCGCCGCTGCCGACGACGGTATTTATATTCTTGTGAAGGAAGTTATCGATAACTGTATCGATGAATTCGTAATGGGTAATGGCAAGCGCGTCGACATCAAAGTCAAAGACGGCAAAGTGTCTGTCCGCGATTACGGCCGAGGCATTCCATTGGGCAAGGTGGTAGAGGTGGTTTCTAAAATGAACACCGGCGGTAAATACGACTCCAAAGCTTTTAAAAAATCAGTTGGTCTGAATGGGGTGGGTACCAAAGCAGTCAATGCTTTGTCTTCTTACTTTATGTTGTACGCAGTG
>JBIKZM010000164.1:0-4149 GCA_044354735.1 Crocinitomicaceae bacterium | reverse complement strand
GGAACCCACTCTGTTCTGAGATTTCCGATGAGCATTTCGCCATTTGGCTGAGCGGCAAATTGTTCAATTTGCAATGCAAGTAAACTGGCACCCGCCTTTATTTTATGATCGGCCGAACCAATGATGTCATCGTAGATCAGATTCAGATACCCGCGTTTTTCACTGCCACTAAAGTTGCGCAAGCCATACAGACCGCTCATATTTTGGAGCTTGAATTGCGCAATGACGCCCAAACTCTGGGCAGGCTTTTTGCCGAAAAATCCTGTTTTGGAAAAAATCGAAAGGTGCTCGCTCGCTAACTCCATTCCATAACCTATGGGTTGCGCTCGGGTATAAGACATTTGGCCACCCATCTTGTTGTCTGTGTAAGCCTGAACGCCCAGTTGGGCTTCCATGCGCGGGCCTTCATAGCTAAAGCGCTGCAGTAAATTAAAGGTGTTGGAGAGCGCTTGGTCTCTGAAACCGTCTTGGTTTTGGTCAAAACTACCATAAACGGCAGCGCCCGAGGCAAAAAGGCCCATGTGCCAGCGCTCGGAGAGCTGCTGGCCGCCCAACAAATTGAGCTCCGTGCGCCCAAAACGATTCTGGTAAAAATTTAGCCCCAAGCGCGGCAGATCTTTGGGTTTCTTGAACTCCAAATTGACCAAACCCGCCATCGATTCATAGCCATTGACCACTGAGCCCGTCCCTTTAGTGATTTGTATGGACTCCAGCCAAGTGCCCGGGATCACACTCATGCCAAAAGCGCTCTCAAGGCCGCGCAGAAATGGAATGTTCTCAAATTGCAGCTGCGTATACACCGCATCTAGGCCCAATAACTGGATTTTTTTTGCCCCCGAAATGGCATCAGACATACTGACATCTACCGTGGCATTGGTTTCAAAAGACTCCGAAAGGTTGCAACAAGCCGCTTTTCTAAATTCCGCACTCGTGAGTTCCTCTACGTGCAGCGTTTTCATTTTGGAAATCCCGTGTGGCTGCTTTTGGTTGCTCACAACGATATCCTGCACCAACTGCCCCGAAACCAGCACTACATTCAGCACCAAAAAACGGTCAGAACGCGTCACGACCAGGCGGTCAGAGCGGTAGCCTTTCGCTACAAAAAGCAGGGTGTCGGGCTGCTGCTTGCCCAACAGGATTTCAAAGGTGCCGTCTTCGTTCGAATAAACGCTCGTGCCAGCACCCAGCAGCGTAATTTTCACATTTTTAAGCGGTTTGGTCTGGACAGAATCTGCGCCCTGCACCACGCCTCGAATTTGACCAAAAGCCAATGCACTCCAAAAAAGTGCCGCAATAAATAAATTGATTTTCATATATGTAAAATTTGATGAGACCTTCTATTCAAATAGAAAGCACATCAAATTCTCCACACTTGTTGTTTGAGCTGTAAATCGCGACCACTTGCATATAGCGGAGGTGGTCGGTATGCTTGGTCAATGTAATATTTTTGATTTGCTTCAAATGAAGAGAAAAAGGAAAAATCTAAACCTGGTTTTTGCCAACTATAAATTGGAAAGAAATCTATTTCAAAAGAAGAATAAGCTTGATCAAAATTGGTTTTCACCACCTGCAGCTCATCCGAACAACAATCTTTTTCATGCTCATGCGTTTGCGCACATTGGTGGTCAATTTTCAGTACCACCGACGCAAACACACCGTCCATTTCACAAAAATGCTTGTGAATAGGAATACCTACTTGCAGGGCAAGTTGTGTGAGGATGAGAAAGATGACCAAAATTAATTTCACGATACAAAATTACAAATAATGAATTACCTTTGACACTCAATTTCCTAGACCATGAGTGATCCGATTAAACACGAGTGTGGCATTGCCCTTTTGAGGCTCAAACAACCACTTGAATACTACCTCGAGAAATACGGATCTGCGCTCTGGGGGCTCAACAAAATGCATCTTTTGATGGAGAAACAACACAACCGCGGCCAAGATGGCGCGGGGATTGCCAACATCAAACTCGATATGCAACCCGGTGAGCGCTATATTTCGCGCACCCGCTCGGTCCAGAAAAACCCAACTCAAGATATTTTTGATCAAATCAACGCCAAATTCAAGGCGATTTACGATGAAAACCCCGAAAAACTCAAAGATGTTGCCTTTTTGAAGCAAAACGTAGGTTTTACCGGAGAAGTCTTTTTAGGGCATTTGCGCTACGGTACTTACGGGCGCAATTCCATAGAAAGCTGCCATCCGTTTTTGCGACAGTCCAACTGGATGACCCGCAATTTGGTAGTGGCCGGCAACTTCAACCTCACCAACGTAGATGAACTCTTTGAAGGGCTTGTAGAACTTGGTCAGCACCCGAAAGAGAAGTCAGACACCGTTACGGTCATGGAAAAAATCGGCCATTTTCTCGATGTCGAAAACGACGAACTCTATGCACATTACAAATCATTAGGTTACGGCAAGACCGAAATCTACGCCCGCATTCAGGACGAAATCAAAATCGATAAAATCCTGAAAAAAGCATCTGATCGCTGGGACGGCGGTTACGCCATGGCGGGGCTTTTGGGCCACGGCAGCGCTTTTGTGCTCAGAGACCCGAACGGCATACGCCCTGCTTTTTGGTACGAAGACGACGAAATATGCGTGGTGGCTTCTGAGCGCCCCGTTATCCAAACCGCTTTCAACCTCAAAGAAGAAGATATCCAAGAACTCAAACCCGGCCATGCACTCATTATTGAGAAAAAAGGACAGGTCAAAGAAATCCAAATCAATACACCGCGCGCGCTCAAACAGTGTTCTTTTGAGCGCATTTATTTTTCCAGAGGCTCAGACGCCGACATCTACAAAGAACGCAAAGCCCTAGGGCGCTTGATAGTCAAAGATGTACTCGACAGCATTGCCCACGACTACAACAACAGCGTCTTTTCGTTTATCCCAAATACCGCTGAAGTTTCTTTTTATGGCCTGATCAAAGGTTTGGAAGAAGCCCTCAACCAAAATAAAATCAAGCAAATTCAGGCACTGGGCTCAAACGCCAGCCCCGAGGCCCTTAGCCAAATCATCAACCAACGCGCGCGCATCGAAAAAATCGCCGTCAAAGACGCCAAGCTGCGCACTTTCATTACCCAAGACGACTCCCGCGACGACCTCGTTGCCCATGTTTACGACATCACCTATGGCTCTGTGCGCCGCGGTACCGACAACCTCATCGTGATCGACGACAGCATTGTACGCGGCACTACCTTGCGCCAAAGCATCTTGCGCATTCTGGACCGCCTCGGTCCTAAAAAAGTGGTTGTGGTGTCTTCTGCACCGCAAATCCGTTACCCAGATTGCTACGGCATCGACATGGCCAAAATGGGCGACTTCATCGCTTTTGAAGCAGCTATCGCTCTTTTGCGCGAACGCGGACAATCTAAGCTCATCGACGAAGTTTACAAAGCAGCCCTAGAACAAGTAAAGCTGCCCAAAGAGCAAGTCAAAAATGTAGTACAGCGCATTTACGCACCTTTCTCAGACAAAGAAATCTCTGCACAAATTGCCAAAATGCTCACGCCTGCAGAAATGCAAGCCGAGGTAGAAATCATTTATCAAACGGTAGAGAACTTGCATATCGCCTGCCCAAACCACACCGGCGATTGGTATTTTACAGGCAACTACCCTACCCCTGGCGGCAATAAAGTAGTGAACCGCGCATTTATCAACTGGATGGAGAAGCGCAACGAGCGGGCATATTAAGAAACTTTCAATTCACAAGTTTAAAAGGTATTTTAACTTGCATTATGAAAACTTGCGCTTCAATGATGGCCTTCGCGTCTTTTTGATTTTCTATCAAAGAGAGAAGTATTTGATCCAGACCCTGTGCATCGGCAATAACCTGCGCAAAACCCAAATCAATAAATTGCTGCGCCTCTGGAAACTTCTCGTGCTTGGGGCCAAACAATACTGGCAAACCATAAGCCAAAGGCTCCAAAATGTTGTGTAAGCTACCACTAAAGCCGCCGCCCACAAAAGCAACCGTCGCATACTGATAAGCTGCACTGAGCTGGCCAATAGTGTCGAGGATAAGTATGTCAGAAGCTTGTGCCTTTTGTTCTTGATGAGAATAAAGTGTTGCACCCGGAAAAAATGCAAGCAACTTTAGCAAATGTGAGGATGACAAATCATGAGGTGCAATTAACACTTTC
>JBIKZM010000163.1:0-4169 GCA_044354735.1 Crocinitomicaceae bacterium | reverse complement strand
AAGGTGATTTTCTGATCCGCATCAAAAAACAAGATGTGCTCTACGATTACACTTACGCGCACCATCCTTTTAATGTAGTAGGTTGGGATGGCTATAACTATCCGTATGCTTTCTCCATCCACGACTTTGAACCCATCACCGGCCGCGTGCACCAACCACCACCAGTGCACCAAACATTTGAGACCGCTGCTTTTGTGGTGTGTTCTTTTGTACCGCGCTTGTACGACTACCATCCAGACTCCATACCAGCGCCTTATAATCACTCCAACATCGATTCAGATGAGGTTTTATATTATGTAGACGGTGATTTCATGAGCCGCAACCATATCGAAAAAGGCCAAATTACCTTGCATCCGGCGGGCATTCCACACGGCCCACACCCTGGTGCCTATGAGCGCAGTATTGGTAAGAAGGAAACGGAAGAATTAGCAGTGATGGTGGATACCTTCAAGCCGCTCTCGCTCACCAAACGCGCTTTGGAGATGGAATTGCCAGACTACATGTTCTCATGGCAGCACTAACTCGGCTTTAATCCCTAATTTTGACCAAAATCATTACCATGGCAGAGATTAAAAATTTAAAAGATATCCAAAACACAGACTACAGTCTCGAAAAAATATTCCACGACGCCGAAGACTTCCTACCGCTTTTAGGTACCGACTACGTCGAACTATACGTGGGCAATGCCAAGCAAAGCGCACATTACTACAAAACAGCATTTGGTTTCCAATCAGAAGCTTATGCAGGGCTCGAGACCGGCGTCAAAGACCGCGTTTCTTATGTGCTCAAGCAAGATAAAATTCGCTTGGTGCTGACCACGCCTTTAACCGAAGGCGGCGAACTCAATGCGCATATCAACAAACATGGCGACGGCGTTAAAGTTGTTGCACTTTGGGTAGAAGATGCCACCAAAGCATTTGAAGAAACCACCAAAAGGGGCGCAAAGCCCTACATGGAGCCCACTCGAGAAGAAGACGCAAATGGTTGGGTGGTGCGCTCAGGTATCTACACTTACGGAGAAACCGTCCATATTTTTGTGGAGCGAAAAAACTACAATGGTATTTTCTTGCCGGGCTACAAAAAATGGGAATCGCATTACAATCCAGCAGAGGTGGGCCTTAAATTCATCGACCACATGGTGGGCAATGTCGGCTGGAATGAAATGAACGACTGGGTTGAGTTCTACGGAAAAGTAATGGGTTTTGCCCAAATTGTTTCTTTCGATGACAACGACATCTCGACAGACTACACCGCCCTCATGTCTAAAGTAATGTCCAACGGCAATGGCCGCATCAAATTCCCAATCAATGAGCCAGCAGAAGGCAAGAAGAAATCCCAAATTGAAGAATACCTCGACTTTTACAATGGCCCGGGCGTGCAGCACATCGCAGTGGCTACCAATAATATTGTAGAAACGGTATCTGCTATGCGCGACCGCGGTGTTGAGTTTTTGTATGTACCAGAAACCTATTATGAAGATTTACTAGAGCGCGTGGGTCAGATAGACGAAGACATCGAGCTCTTGAAATCTCATGGCATTCTCATTGACCGCGACGAAGAAGGATATTTGCTACAGTTGTTCACCAAACCGGTTGTCGATCGCCCAACTTTGTTCTTTGAAATCATTCAAAGAAAGGGTGCGCAGTCTTTTGGCAAAGGTAATTTCAAGGCTTTATTCGAAGCCATTGAGCGCGAGCAAGAAAACCGCGGCACGCTTTAATTCAGTTGTTGAAGCAGCGCTTCAAATTCTTGGTAAATGCCGTTTTGTTTGTCTTCGTTGTAGGCCTTTTGAATGCCTTCCACAATTTCTGAAATTTCGGTAATACCCTCTGCTTTCAAGCGATTCATGACTTCTTGAATGACCGCTGGGCGAGGCCCCCAAGTAAAAATTTCTTGTCCGTCTGCATCTAGACAAATCAATTTAGGAATGGCGCGGCCACCATTTGTGAGGTAGGCGTCCATGATTTCTAGGTGCTCATCGCGCAACATATAAAACGTTTCTATACCGCCAACAGCCAAAGCTAATTTTTCAAGCACCGGCACACACTGCGCGGCATCACCACACCAAGGCTCGGTAATCACCACCCAAGTCCAATGCTTAGCCTTTGTTTGAAGCATTTGCACTAATAATTCAGGGACTTCAGCAGTTTTGTTGAGGCGTTTCATGCGCTGTAAATTGAGCTTGGTATAGTGTACATATGGTGCACTTTGGTTGGGCCCACTGGTGCGTTGTTCTGCAACGAGTTGTTCTGAAAGTTGCATGTAGCCACCGTAGGTCATGGCTTGCGCCAATAATTCGCGTGTAAAGAGGTCTTGTGCTTGCATATAAGCTAGGGTGTTGAGGTATTTAACTGCAAAACTACACATAGAATTATTGCCATTTTACAAAAGCGCAATTTAATATCAAGAAGATTTTGTATATTTGTACCCACCAAAATGGAGGTTGTAGCTCAGTTGGTTAGAGCGTCGGATTGTGATTCCGAAGGTCGCGGGTTCGAGACCCGTCTTCCTCCCCAAACAGAAAGCCAGTAATTTTACTGGCTTTTTTATTTTACAATTTTTCGAGTGTTTTTTTGCACAAGTCTTCAAGGAGTGGTGGTAATGAAGCCGGTATCCATGGGTGTGTCGCGCCAAAAACATGATCAGCACCTTTGATTTTTATCACCTGCGTCCCCGACGCTGCTGCCAATTCATAGGCCTCAGATAGCGGTACCGAGAGGTCTTGATCTCCATGAAAAATGTGTAGATTTTCACCTATCAATTTTGCGGCATCGCCGATATCCAATTTCTCTCGATGGGCTAAGAAATCGGTATATAATCCATATTGTTGAGGTAAATTTTGCTTGGTTCGGCCATTTTTGACAAATCTCGTTCCCGACTTTTCCCATTCGAGCAGTTCAACTCCTGTTGGAAAGCGCCTGGCGATGTCGCAAATACCTGCCCATGTGCAGACTTTGCCAAGCGCAGACTTAAAATTCCAGTGTTGGCTTGCTAATAGCGCGGTTGCGCCTCCTCTGGAGTGGCCAATCAAATGAATGTGCTCCCAATTTTGGTGCTTTGCTTCTAAATGAGCTATCAGGGCAAGCGTATCTACTATTTCAAACGAATACGTATTTTGTCCAAAAGCTTCTAGAGCGACAAATTCGCTGGGTTGGGCAATGGTGGTGCCGTTGTGGCTGATGTTGAAGCGGCAAAAGTCATATCCAGCTTGAACATAAAAATCGCGGACTAAATGCCATGCGCCCCAATCCATGAATCCCATAAATCCGTGCACAAATACAATTAGTTCTTTGGCATGGTCTGTATGCGTGAATTCATAGCGTGCTTTTCGTTGTTGGGTACCTATATATGTATTTTGCTCCATTGCTTTTGCTTGATCACTAACATGAACCCTGAACAATATAGACAAGGTCAGCGCTGATCCGAAGGTAACCAAAATCATAACAAAATATATACTGTTGACCAGTTTTGGCTTGTTTGGTGTGCGTGTGGTATTCAAAAAGATAACCTTTAGCGCGCAAATCAATTTCTAAAACCCGCCTGCGCTTCTCGACAAGCAGGTAATGGGCCAAAATTTGTTGGTTCTGAACCAAGATCCGATTGACCTGACGCTGCAGCGCCAATTTTTGGGCATAATTGCGGTTGTTGTATTGGTTTCTGCATTGATCTGTGCAGAATTTTTGATCGCTCCGTCCTTTGAGCAGCACCGCACATTCCCGACAGTAACGTTTAGAAAGGTAAAAATCCATATGAACCAAACGCGGTTTGAGGGGTTACGTATATACAGAGCCGTAGCAAGAGGTCGAAATTTCTTCCATGACCCAATAAAATCTTCATTCAACTCCGTAAAATATGCAGTAAAAGAGCACATTGGCTCAAAACTTTGTAACGCATGAAAAAAATATGCGTTGAAGGCGAACCTTTCTGCATTTATTCAGTACAAGGGAAGGCAATAAGAAAATATGAGGCAGTTAAAAATCGCAAAGCAGGTCACCAACAGAGAGACCGCATCTTTAGACAAGTACTTACAAGAAATTGGTCGGGTCGACCTCATTACCGCTGATGAAGAGGTAGAGCTCGCCCGCAAGATCAAAGCCGGAGACCGCTTGGCACTCGAGCGCCTCACCAAAGCCAACTTGCGCTTTGTGGTTTCTGTAGCAAAACAATAT
>JBIKZM010000161.1:0-4192 GCA_044354735.1 Crocinitomicaceae bacterium | reverse complement strand
ACTAGAATCCTTATTTGCAGAATACGGAGAAGACCGCTACAGACCAAATCCTCTACTGCGCAGAAAAGCGCGCGAGCAAAGCAAATTTATTTTGTAACTTTGCCCTCTAATCATTCAAGTTCATGTCATACTTATTTACATCAGAGTCCGTTTCAGAAGGGCACCCAGATAAAGTATCTGATCAAATTTCAGATGCACTCATCGATAACTTTATGGCTTTTGACCCGAGTTCAAAAGTAGCTTGCGAAACCCTCGTGACGACCGGTCAGGTGGTGTTGGCAGGCGAAGTAAAGTCTTCAGTATACCTCGACGTTCAAAAAATAGCCCGCGAAACCATTCGCAAAATTGGCTACACGAAGTCTGAATATATGTTTGATGCCAACTCTTGTGGTATCCTATCTGCTATTCACGAGCAATCTTCGGATATCAATCAAGGTGTGGAGCGCAGCAATCCAGAAGACCAAGGCGCTGGCGACCAAGGCATGATGTTTGGCTATGCGACCAAAGAAACTGACAACTACATGCCTTTGGCACTAGACCTCGCTCACAAAATTTTAGAAGAAATGTCTGCTATCCGCAACAACGAGGCAGCACTCATTCCTTACTTGCGCCCAGATGCGAAGTCTCAAGTAACTATTGAATACTCCGACGACAACGTGCCGCAACGCATTGACACAATTGTTGTTTCTACTCAACACGACGACTTCGCTCCTGAAGCAGAAATGTTGGCGAAAATCAAAAAAGACATCATTGAAATCGTGATTCCACGCGTAAAAGCGAAACTCAAGCCAACATTGCAAGCGCTTTTCAATGAGGCGCTTACTTATCACATCAACCCAACAGGCAAGTTTGTGATCGGTGGCCCACACGGTGACACCGGCTTAACGGGTCGTAAAATTATCGTAGACACTTACGGTGGCAAAGGCGCACACGGTGGTGGTGCTTTCTCGGGTAAAGATCCATCTAAAGTAGACCGCTCTGCCGCTTATGCAACGCGTCACATCGCTAAAAACATGGTAGCTGCAGGTCTTTGTGACGAAGTGCTTGTACAGGTTTCTTACGCAATTGGCGTGGCAGAACCATGTGGTTTGTATATCAACACGTACGGAACCTCTAAAGTAACAATCTCAGACGGAGAAATGGCCACTAAAATTGGCGAGATTTTCGACATGCGTCCTTACTTTATTGAGCAGCGCCTCAAATTGCGCAACCCTATTTACCAAGAAACAGCTGCTTACGGCCACATGGGTCGCCAAAACGAAGTAGTTACCAAACATTTTACGGCACCAGACGGCTCTAAAGTGAGCCGCGAGGTAGAGCTGTTCACCTGGGAAAAACTCGATTTCGTAGATCAAATTCAAACGGCTTTTGGCCTTTAATCTTTAATAGAAAGCCCGTTCAAACGGGCTTTTTTCATTTACGAGCCTTATGTCAACAACATTTAGAACGATCTGGACCACCCCGCAACGCGATGTGGAAGTCATTGACCAGCGTCAATTGCCACATGAGTTTGTGGTGGTCAGGTTACAGACATACAAAGACGCCGATTTAGCGATCCGTAGCATGACCGTTCGCGGAGCGCCACTCATTGGCGCAACAGCTGCCTATGGCATTTTCTTAGCCGTACGCCAAATGATCAATGAAGGCTTGGATGGCAGCTTTTTAGATGAAGCCTTCAGTACGCTTCGTGCATCAAGACCAACTGCCGTCAATTTATTTTGGGCACTTGACCGCATGCGCACAGCCCTAGACAGCGCCGCAGATTTTGTCGAGGATGCCTGGGCAGAAGCGCAGCGCATTGTCGATGAAGACATCGAAACTTGTCGTCTGATTGGCGTTCACGGCTTGCCGCTCATCGAAGCGCTTGCCGCACAAAAAAATGGCGAGCCTGTTCATATCTTAACCCATTGCAACGCAGGTATGCTTGGCTGTATTGAATGGGGTACCATTACCTCTCCGATTTACCAAGCGGTTCAAAAAGGAATCAAAGTGCACGTTTGGATAGATGAAACGCGCCCGCGCAACCAAGGTGCCAACCTCACCGCTTACGAACTGACGCGCCACGGCGTTGCGCATACCTTAATTGTAGACAACACGGGCGGGCATCTCATGCAACACGGTATGGTGGACCTCATTATTGTCGGCACCGACCGCACCACCAGAAACGGTGACGTCGCCAACAAAATTGGCACTTATCTAAAGGCCTTGGCAGCAAAAGACAACAACATTCCATTTTATGTGGCGCTGCCATCCACAACCCTAGACATGACCATCCGAGACGGCCTCAGGGAAATCCCGATTGAGGAGCGCGACCAAAATGAAGTCCGATATGTCATTGGTAAATCAGCAGCTGGCAAAATTGAACCCGTACTCATTTGCCCTGAAACGACTCCGGCAGCCAATTACGGCTTTGATGTAACGCCCGCCCGTTTGGTGAGCGGCCTCATTACCGAAAGAGGTATTTGCGCAGCATCAGAAGAAGGCATTCTTTCTCTGTTCCCGGAATATATTTTGAAATAATGATTTGAATTGATTTCTGAAAAAAATATTGTCAATCAACCTCTAAGAACTTGAATATGAAGCTCAATCGTCTTTTACTGATTCCAATTCTCTCTTTAGTACATCTTACGCTTTATTCTCAAATCCAAGGTACTTGGCACAGTAATTTTCAGGTGGCAGGTAAATCACTTTTGATGGATTTACAAATTGAAGGTGTAGGGCGAGATGGCGTGGTTATCGTTTCTATTCCAGATCAGCCTCAACTGCAGCCCCAAACCATGGAAGAGTACGCGTTGTTTAGCGATAGTTTATGGTTCAGCTGGAAAATGATTGGCCTCACCTACGCTGCCAAACTGCAAGGAGACTCTTTGGTGGGTACCATGGCGCAAGCAGGTCTGACCTGGAAAGCAGTCTTCTATAAAGAAGTTCAAACGATGAAGGAAGTGCAGGGCAAGATGCAAGACCCTAAAGCACCGTTTCCTTATCTTGAAAAAGAAATCGAGATCTCTACGGCCAAAAAAATCAAGATTTCGGGAAGTTTGATATTGCCCGAATTGGAAAAATCAAGTGGCTTTCCACTCGTTGTGATGGTGTCGGGCTCAGGTGCCCAAGACCGCAATTGCGAAATGCTTGGTCACAAGCCATTTTGGGTCTTGGCCGATCATTTGGGCAGAAACGGCATTGCCTCTTACCGCTATGACGACAGAGGTGTAGGTAAATCAGGCGGGGAATTCGAAAGCGCCACACAAATAGATTTCGCCAATGATTTGGCAGCCATTATCCAATACTTCAATAAAGCGTATCCAAAAGCGAAGATTTATGTCTACGGACACTCAGAAGGAGGCATGACAGCCCTGCGCGCAGCTGTTCAAACCCAAAAAATTGCCGGCATTATTGAAGCGGCTTCTGTAGGTACCAGTGGTGCAAAAGTGCTCATTGACCAACAATTCCTGATCCCAGAAGCGATGGGTTTTTCTCCAGAAGAATGCCTTTGGAATCAGCGTTTGTATCAAAAAGGTGCAGAAATAGCGCTCAACAGTACCAATGCGACTTTTACAAAAGCGTATAAAGAATGGCTTGGCCAAGTATGGGATAGCATTCCTTCCAAACTTCTAGATGGCGCTACCCAAGAAGAGCTGCAAACACAAATGACTGCATTCTTTAATAAAGATTGGGCGCGCCAATTTTTGGCCTTTGAGAGCAAAACATATCTCGCACAATTGGATCTTCCCTTTTTAGTGATCAACGGCAGTAAAGACATTCAAGTACCTGCGCTTTCCAATCAAGAAGGTTTCAAAACAGGAATGACGCAAGCGTCTTTAGCCAAAAGTACTTTTTATGTTTTGGAAGGAGCCAACCACTTGTTTCAGCAATGCAAAGAATGCAACCTGAGCGAATATGCAAGCCTAGAACAAACCCTAGACCCCACGTTAATAGATTGGGTTACATCATGGATTTTGGCACAGCCGTAAGCCTATAACATCTTTTTATCGATATCATAAGTAATTTTATATCATGCAAAAATCGGTCGTTATACTTGGTGCCACAGGGCTTGTAGGATCTGCCCTCGTTGAAGAATTGATCCAAGATCCGCAGGTTTCAGAAATCAGGATCTTGACCCGACGACCATTGGCTGTAAAGCATCCGAAGCTTCAAATTTTCGAAACAGACCTCTCCAATCCAGATCTTCTAG
>JBIKZM010000012.1:0-12869 GCA_044354735.1 Crocinitomicaceae bacterium | reverse complement strand
GGCTACCTATAGCGCTTACCTAGAAGACGTTCTCCAACAAGATTGCTTCCCGCAAACACCATCCAACTTATACGACCCGCTGCGCTATTTCCTGCAATTAGGCGGCAAGCGCATGCGCCCTATGCTGAGTTTAATGGCTTGCAAACTGGCAGGTAGCCCGATGGAAAAAGCTTTGTCTGCAGCACTTGCTGTGGAGTATTTTCATAATTTCTCCTTGATCCACGATGACATCATGGATGCAGCGCCACTTCGCCGCGGGCAGTCTACTGTCCATGAAAAATGGAATGACAATATTGCCATCCTTTCCGGTGACGTCCTTCTAGTTAAAGCTTATGAGCATTTAGCCAACTATGATGCGCCAACGTTTCAAGCGCTCTTTAAAATATTCAATCAGACAGCAGTTGAGGTCTGTGAAGGTCAGCAAATGGACATGGATTTTGAAACCATGTCAGACGTATCTGAACAACAATACCTTGAAATGATCCGTCTCAAAACTTCGGTATTATTGGGTTGTGCCTTGCAAATAGGCGGTATTGTAGGTGGCGTGAGTGCTTCAGACGCAGCGCACCTGTACACATTTGGCGAACAACTCGGGCTTGCGTTTCAGATCCAAGACGACATCTTAGATTTATTTGGCGAGAGCGCGCAAGTGGGCAAGCAAATTGGCGGAGATGTGCTGGCCAACAAAAAGACCCTACTCTCCATCAGCGCGAGAAATGCTGCAAATCAAAATGAGTTAAAAGTTCTTCAAGAAATTGAAAATACATTAGACCCAAAATTAAAGGTCGAAAAGACCCAAAAATTATACATTGAACTTGGAGCGCGCACCTACTGTGAGGCCAAAATGGAATTCCATCACCATCAAGCACTTAACTCCCTTGAAAACATGGAATTATCTAACTCTAAGGACGAATTACTTGAGCTTGCAAATTTTTTATTTACTCGGGCTTATTAACCTAGTAATTTTTTGAATTTTCGCTATATTTGTGTGAACTATCTAAAATATCAACAATGAAAAAACTTTACGTATCTTTTCTTGCCGTCATGGCAGCAGGTACTTTTCATGCACAAGTGAAAAGTGTCAACGCGCCACGTCTAGACAAAAAAACTTCTTTTGAAGTAGGGTCTAGCGTAGCTCAAAAGCCTTCAGCAGAGGCTAAAGCAACTATTATTTGGTCTGATAACTTTTCTACTGCAGCCAACTGGACAATTGCAAGCACTGGTTCTAACCCAGAGCAATGGCATATCATCAATACGCCAAATGCTATTCCGGTTTCTGCGCTGAGCCCTTTTGCTTCACCAACTGCAGCAAACGGTTTCTTGTTCGTCAACTCTGACGCCAACAACACTGGCGACATGGATGGCACACCAATTATCACAACCGCAACAAACGTAGGTACTATTGACTGCTCTGCACACAGCGTAGTAAAGTTAAAGTACAACCACAACTTCCGTTGGTGGCATGACACTCGCGGTGTTCGCGTTTCTGGTGACAACGGTGCAACTTGGACAGAATTCCTTATTTCTGACGAAGTAGATTACTTTACACCCAACCAAAACTCTGCAAACCCAGAAGTAACTATTATCGATGTTTCTTCAATTGCTGCAGGTTCTTCACAAGTTAAAGTGCAGTTCTACTACGACGACAACGACTACTGGGGTTGGTACTGGGCAGTTGACGACGTTGAGCTTTACGTACCTGAAGCAAACGACCTTAAATTGAATGGTGTTCTTTGGGGTTCTACAGGTTTCTGGGCCGAGCGTTTGTCTTACTACCAAGTTCCAACTTCACAAATTACTGCAATTGAATTTTCTGGTTTAGTAGAAAACATTGGTGCTCAAAACCAAACAGGTGCCATCTTTACACTGACAACAGGTGCTTTCTCTAGCGCTTCTTCACCTTTACCAGTGAACGTTGGTTCTATTGACACACTCAATTGTACTACCTCACTTACACCTCCAACTACTATTATGAATCATGCACTTTCAGGTGCAGTAACCATGGCTTTAGTAGATGGTGACGCTTCTAACAATGCACTCAACAACTTCGCAACTGTTGCTGTTAACCAATACGTCTACTCCCGTGACAACGGAACTGCTTTAAACGGTTCTTTCAACGGCGGTATGGGCTTTGAGGTTGGTAACATCTTTGACATCTTTGCGAACACTACTATCGGTGGTGGTTCTGTTTACATCAATGGTGCGGCTGAAGTAGGTACTGAAATGTACCTCAAATTGTATTCAATTGACCCCGCAACTGGCGACTTCCTTTACGTAGACGAAACTGGTCCTTATGTATTGACTACTAATGACATCGACGCAGAAGTAACGCTATCTTTCTTAGGTGGTAACTACCCACTCAACGCAGGCGAATCTTACCTTTTGGTTGCTGGTTCTAACGGAGACGGCGGTGCAACAAACGACCTCGTTGTAGGTACAGCTGGTCCAGCTGCAGTTCAAACTTGCTACTACTACGACATGACAGACCTTACTTGGTACTATACAACATCACAACCAATGGTACGCATGAATTTCGATCCAGCTTTGGGTATGAAAGACGCTGCCAACAACTTTGGTCTTGAAATAGCTCCAAACCCTGCTACAGAGGCTACAAGCGTTACTTTCAATGTTAAAAACACATCTGATGTCATCATCAATGTAATTGACATGGCTGGTAAAGTTGTGGCTACACAAACTTTGTCTGGTGTAAACGGCACACAAGCTGTTGAAATCAACACAAGTGCTTTGAACAGCGGAATGTACACTGTAAACGTGAATGCCAACGGAACTTCAGTGAGCAAAAAATTAGCAGTTCGCAAATAATTCTTCCCTTTCGGGAAAAAGCAAAGGGAGCCTTCGGGCTCCCTTTTTTTATGTTCAAAAAATAGTGTTGTTAAGTGTTACCTCAGACTGAAAGAAAGCACTTCGTCTGTAAAAGCCTCTGGTG
Source organism: Crocinitomicaceae bacterium (assembly GCA_044354735.1). GTDB lineage: Bacteria > Bacteroidota > Bacteroidia > Flavobacteriales_D > Crocinitomicaceae > UBA952. The sequence continues at coordinate 9,922 of JBIKZM010000012.1, read as the reverse complement.
CTTCGGCATGCACCCAATGCCCCGCATTTGGAATAGAGGCGAGTTGAGAATCAGGGAAATAGCTTTCCAAAACCGGAATGTCTTCGTTTAGGATGTAATTCGAAAGCAAGCCGCGGATAAAGAGTGTCGGCGTAAAAGACTCGTGTGCTGGGAGCGCAGCTAAAATTTCCGGCATGCTGGCCTCTAGCACCGGGAAATTGACTCTCCAGGCCAATTTGCCCTTTTCTTCCCAGTATAAATTTTTGAGTAAGAACAGACGTATGCCCTCAGACTCCACAAAAGTTTGGAGAATGGCCTCGGCCTCACTTCTGGCGCTCATTTTGGAGAGGTCAATGGCGTGGATGGCCGCAAGAATATGTGCATGATGCGGCGGATAAGCTTTTACGCCCATATCGACAACCAGCAATTTTTCTATTGAATTTGGATAAGTTCGATCGAAGTGCATGGCGAGCTTACCACCCATAGAATGACCCAATAAGATAGGCTTCTGTATTTGAAGATCTTGAAATAGTTCATGAAGATCTTGCACCATGAGCGCATAAGAAAATTCATCTGACCACCCTGAATGCCCATGGTTGCGCAAGTCAACTAAGGTCACCTCGAAGTACTCAGCGAATTTCTTGGCCTGAGTTTGCCAATTGTCTGAAAAACCAAATAGGCCATGTAAAATAACCAATGGTTTTCCTTGCCCAAGTTGTCGGTAATACAGTTTCATCTGAGTGCTTGGGGTTCACCTATTGTTCTAACGCTAAATTGCTTGTCATTTAATTGAGAAAGCAAGTTGATCATTTGGGCTGGCCCCAACCTTTTGCGGTCGTAATGTACTTTGATCGTTTGTTCTTGAAGCGAATCTACGTAATTGACCTCAACTAGCTCCACCGCACAGGTTTCTTTGAGGGCTTTTCGGATGCTTCCGCCACAGCCCATTTGGCAAACCATCCCTTTTACACCAAGTGCTACAGAGGTGTTGGGCACGACTTTTTCACAAACCTTTGCTCGAGGTTTATTTTCCTGGTTTTGTGTCTTTGTTTGACTACAGGAAATCATTAGAAAAAGGAGGGTTGGGAGGAGAAAGAGTTTCATGAAACAAAATTACTCAGGATATTGCGAATGTTCAAGTCTTTACTTAGTTTTGTTGAAACTTGAAAATTATGAAAAGACTATTTTTTATCGGCTTGGCAACTTTAGCAGTGAGCTCAGCTACCCTTACTTCTTGTAGCAAATACGAAGAGGGCCCATCTTTGGCATTATCTTCCAAAACTTCTCGTTTGGCAGGATCATGGAAACTTACCGCTCAAACCACTAATGGTGTTGCTGACGCCCTAACTGGCCTCACACAAACGATGGTGATCAGCAAAGAAGGCACTTACAGCACTGTGATCAATTACAGCTACATGGGCTTTAATTACACCAATGACTACACCGGTACTTGGTCTTTTTCTGATGACAAAACGCAACTCATCACTACAGTTGACGGCTTAAGCGGCACAGATACCCAAACTATTGTGCGCTTAGCGGGCAAAGAACTCAAATTGAAAACAGTTGATGGTTCAGAAACCATCATTCAAACTTTCACAGCTCAGTAAGCATATTTCAAACTTTGAAATCAAAGCCGCAATGCCTTGCGGCTTTTTTATTGACCAAAAATGAGTACATTTGAAAAAAAACACAAAATGAAGTCTGTTCTCTTTTCACTTTCTTTATTGACCCTAGGCCTTGTAAGCTGTTCAAAATTTAGCGAAGGCCCGTCATTTTCTATGTATTCTAGAAAGGCACGCCTTTGCAACGATTGGAAATTATCTGATTACGTACTCAATGGCAATAATGTCTTTGACGCAGGCGTCACCACAAAAATGAGTATCGACAAAGACGGTACGTATTCTATTTCAAATTACACCAACGAGCTCGGGCAAATTCAGGGCACGTATAGCCACGGTACTTGGATGTTTGGAGAAGACGAAACCAGCGTATTCTTCTATGCAGACACCACAACCGTGAATCCAGTGCACGAATACAGCGTCAAAGAATTGCGCAACAAAAGTTTGGTACTTACGGAAGAGATTTTTCAGACCGGTGATCAACACCGCCTTACTTTTATTCAGCAATAGAAAGAAGGGTTTTCAGCAAAAAAGCTGAGCAAAATCAAGATTCATTTATTTCAAATATAGAAGTGGGCGCTAAACAAACTTAGGGTCCACTTCCATTTGATGGCCGCACGATTTACAGGTGCGGAGGTCTTCAGAGCCGTAGAATTCTTTGAAACGAGGTAAGAAATCTTTTTCGATATTTTCTAATGGAAAGCGGTAGGTGTGAAGATGCGCATTGCACTTTTCACAAAACCACATGAGTCCATCTTGTAAGTCCGTGCCTTTGCGAACCCGCTCAATAACCAAACCAATGGTATTGGCGCCTCGGGCAGGTGAGTGAGGGGTGTTGGCTGGCAACAAAAACATTTCGCCTTCTTTGACGATGATATCCTTTGCCTTGCCTTCGTGTTGTATACGAACATTGACCTCCCCCTCTAATTGATAAAAAAGCTCTTCCCCTTCATTGAAATGATAATCTTTGCGCGCATTTGGCCCCGCTACAATCATGACAATAAAGTCTCCAGCCTCTTTGTAAAGGTTCTTGTTAGAAACAGGGGGTTTTAGCAAATCTCGATTGTCGTCGATCCATTGCTGGAGGTTGAAAGGTGCGAGCATTGTCTATAAATTTAAGCGTTGAGGATACCTCTAGAAATGATGATTTTTTGCACTTCAGATGTGCCTTCATAGATCTGCGTGATTTTTGCATCGCGCATGAGGCGCTCGACGTGGTATTCTTTTACGAACCCATAACCACCATGGATTTGAACTGCCTCAATGGTTTGTTCCATCGCTACTTTAGAAGCGTAGAGCTTGGCCATAGCGCCAGATTGGTCGTAGTTACGGCCTGCGTCTTTGTCTTGAGCTGCCTTGTAAACCAACAAACGTGCTGCTTCAATTTCGGTGGCCATATCGGCTAGTTTGAATGCAATGGCTTGGTGCTTGAAAATTTCTTTACCGAAAGCTTGACGCTGCTTGGCATAAGCCAATGACAACTCTAAGCCGCCGCCTGCAATACCGAGCGCTTGTGCAGCAATACCGATCCGACCGCCTGAAAGTGTTTTCATGGCAAATTTAAAACCAAAGCCGTCTTCACCGATGCGGTTTTCTTTAGGTACTTTAACGTCATTGAACAACAAGGTGTGGGTGTCGCTGCCGCGAATTCCCATTTTGTCTTCTTTGGCACCAATGATAAATCCTTCCATGCCGCGCTCGATAATGAGGGCGTTGATCCCTTTGTGTCCGAGCTCTGGATTGGTTTGTGCAATGACCAAATAAACAGAGGCTGAAGAACCGTTGGTAATCCAGTTTTTGGTGCCGTTTAATAGGTAGTAGTCGCCCATGTCTACAGCAGTGGTGCGCTGAGACGTAGCGTCAGAACCCGCTTCTGGTTCAGAAAGACAGAATGCGCCGATTTTTTCACCTTTGGCCAGCGGTACTAAGTATTTTTGTTTTTGTTCTTCGGAGCCGAAGTTCTCGATACCCCAACAAACCAAAGAGTTATTGACAGACATACAAACTGAAGTGGAAGCATCTACTTTAGAAATTTCTTCCATTGCGATGACATAAGATAAGGTATCCATACCGCTGCCTCCGTATTTTGGATCGACCATCATGCCCATAAAACCAAGTTCGCCAAGTTGTTTGATTTCTTCGGCTGGGAATCTTTGCTGGTTATCGCGATCGATAACACCTGGTTTGAGGATATTTTGTGCGAAATCTCGGGCTGCTTCTTTGACGGCGAGTTGCTCTTCAGTGAGTTCAAAATTCATGTTGACTGATTTGTTTTAATTTTGACAAAAATAAACGAAATCCGATACTCTTGAAAGCAAAATCCTACAATAATATACAGTTATTGGGTCTGATGTCTGGCACCTCGCTAGATGGGCTCGATATTGCACATGTCAGTTTCGACTTGTCAAATTCAGTAAATGCTGATTTTAAGCTACTTAGCTATGAAACCTACCCTTTACCTCGGCCAATTTTTGAGCAGCTTTTTGATATTTTCTCACTGAGTGCACAGCAAGTTTTTGAGCTCGATCAACAACTTGCCTACTTCTATGCCAAATGCGTAAACGATTTTATAAATGATTTTGGCATCAAGCGCCAAGAAATCACCGCAATTGCCTCCCACGGACAAACCATTTTTCATCAACCGCAAAAAGGCTTTACCACGCAAATAGGTTGTGGCGCCACACTCAACTACCTCACAAAAATACCAGTCATCAATCAATTTCGGACACTTGATGTCAGTGCAGGTGGGCAAGGCGCACCACTCGTACCAATTGGAGACAAACATCTTTTTTCTAAATATGCCGATGGTTTTCTAAATCTTGGTGGTTTTGCAAATATTTCAACCCAGCAAAATGGTCAAGCGCTCGCTTTCGATATTGCACCCGCTAATTTGCCAATGAACCGCTGGATGCAAATTGTAGGCAAATCATTTGATGAGAACGGTGAATTGGCACGTTCGGGAAGTGTTGATGCTGAGGTATTTCAAAAAGCCATCAATCTTGCATTTTTTCAGCAAAAAGGACCTAAATCCTTGGGGACTGAATGGCTAGATAAAAATTACCTGCCCCTTTTTGAAGCACTTGCTTTGCCCGATAAACTCAGAACCCATATTGAAGTCTTGAAGACCCTATGTATTCGAGAATTTGAGCGTTTGGATTTAAAAACGGTCTACGTCACTGGTGGCGGTGCCCACAATCAATTTCTCATCGAAGCACTCCAACAGTCTTTTAGTGGAAAACTAATTATTCCCGAACCCGCACTCATCGATTACAAGGAAGCGCTCATTTTTGCGTTTTTGGGTGCGCGCTATCTTCGCAATGAAACAACTACGCTTTGCGAAGTAACCGGTGCCAAAGAAGCGCTCAGGACTGGTGTTCTGCACGACTTCGAAGGACGCATCTGGTAAAAAAAGAGCTGTGCCTGCTTAAAAATGGTATTTTTGTAGCGCTAACAAAATAGAAAAATTCGCATGAAAGACCTCCTCTCCAAATTTGAAAATAAAAGACCCGAAATCGTTTTTGAATGGAAAGATGCATTGACCGAAGCCGAGGGCTGGGTCGTGATCAACTCCTTGCGCGGTGGTGCTGCAGGCGGAGGAACCAGAATGCGCGTTGGCCTTGACAAACGAGAAGTCGAATCTTTGGCCAAAACTATGGAGGTTAAATTTACGGTAGCTGGCCCTGCAATTGGCGGTGCCAAATCTGGCATCAACTTTGACCCCAAAGACCCACGCAAAAAAGAAGTACTGAAACGATGGTTTGCGGCAGTTTCGCCGCTTCTTAAATCTTATTATGGCACCGGTGGAGACCTCAATGTAGACGAAATACATGAAGTGATCCCGATGACTGAAGAGTTTGGCGTTTGGCACCCGCAAGAAGGTGTATTCAACGGGCATTTCAGACCCAACGACGATCAAAAAATCAATCGCATTGGCCAACTTCAGCGCGGCGTTGCCAAAGTCATACAAGACGCACAATACAGCCCTGAGCTCAGCAATAATTATGTCGTCGCAGACATGATTACTGGTTATGGTGTAGCTGCATCTATCGAACACTACTACAACATTTGGGGCGGGCAATTAGCTGGCAAACGCGTATTGGTGCAAGGTTGGGGAAACGTTGGTTCTGCCGCCGCCTATTATCTTGCCCAAAAGGGCGCCAAAATTGTGGGTATCATTGACCGCGTTGGCGGGCTCATTCAGACCGAAGGTTTTACCTTTGAAGAAATTAAAGAACTCTTCATCAACAAAAACGGAAACGAACTCAACGCACCTAACCTATTGAGCTACGAAGCAGTGAATAACGCTTTTTGGTCAACACCAGCAGAAATTTTTATTCCTTGTGCGGGCAGCCGCATGATCACCGAAGACCAATTGAACCAATTGCTTGGCGCAGGTATAGAGGTCATCTCTTCAGGTGCCAATGTGCCTTTTGCCGATCAAGAAATATTCTTTGGCCCAATTGCCGAAAAAGCAGATGCTTCGCTGGCCCTTATCCCTGATTTCATTGCCAATTGTGGCATGGCACGCGTATTTGCTTACCTCATGAGCTCAGACATCGCTGCGCTAGACGACGCGCTCATTTTCGAGGACGCCAGTCAAACCATCTACAAAGCGCTACAAAACACGCATCAAATCAATCCGAGCACAATAGGAATCGCCAAAACGGCCTTTGAAATAGCCCTCAAACAACTTATTTAAAATATGATGGAGCTGTCGTTGGTACTCATCTTTATATTAGGCTACATCGCTATCAGCTTTGAGCACACGCTCCGAATAGACAAACTCATTCCTGCATTGCTCATGATGACGCTTTCATGGGCAATCATTGCTTTGAATACACCTGATGTACATGCATTGAGTGAAAATCTTTTACATCATTTCGGAAAAACCACCGAAATCTTGATTTTCTTAATGGGCGCAATGGCCATTGTAGAAATGATCGATTATTTTGACGGTTTTAGCAGTGTGCAATCCTTGATTAAAGTTAAAACGGCCTACCAGCTGCTACTTGTTGTATCTATTTTGGCCTTTATATTATCTGCAATTATAGACAACCTGACCGCCACTATTGTACTCATCTCCATTTTGCGCAAAATGGTCCCGGACAAAGACTTGCGTATGTGGATGGCAGGTTTTGTCATCATCGCGGCCAATGCTGGTGGTGCATGGTCTCCAATTGGTGATGTCACCACCACCATGCTCTGGATAGCCGCAAAAGTGAGTGCCCTCAAACTTGTGGAGCATATCTTTTTGCCCGCTGTAGTCACCTTACTTATCCCCTTGCTGATTGCCAAAAAAATCAAGATTTTCAAGCAAGAACTCCCTCCGTCTCTAGCCATTGAGAAAAATAAAGTTTCAAGCATTATTTTACTCAGTGGGCTCGGGCTCATTATTTTTGTCCCAATCTTCAAAACCATTACGCATCTCCCTCCCTACATGGGCATGATGTTTTCCCTAGCTATTTTTGCCATTATCGGTGAAATCGCCAGTAAAAGAAGTCTCAACTTGAGTTCACTTAGCGAGCAAAACCAGTATGGACACGTTGGCCCTACCCTCAAAGCACTAAGCAAAATAGAAATGCCTTCTATCCTCTTTTTCTTGGGAATACTCATGACGGTGGCGGGTATGGAAAGCCTTGGCATGATTGAACAACTCGGTGAAAACGTTTTGGCATCTGGTATTTCCAAAGAACTGTACATCTCATTTTTGGGTCTCGCCTCTGCCATCATTGACAACGTACCGCTTGTAGCAGCCAGTATTGGCATGTTCAAAGACGGCATGGATGCCGATACGTGGCATTTTATTGCCTACACGGCAGGTACCGGTGGATCTATATTGATCATTGGCTCGGCAGCCGGAGTCGTTGCCATGGGTCTGGAAAACATTGGCTTTGGTTGGTACCTCAAGCGCATTTCTCTTTTGGCACTCGCAGGTTATATTGGTGGTGTGCTGACTTTTTTAATGCTCTAAATGCAAAAAGATAGCGCCTACCAAGAATGTATCAGTTGGCTATTTGAGCGCTTTCCTTCCTATCAAAATTTGGGTGGTTCAGCCTACAAACCCGGGCTAGAACGTGTTCACCAACTACTTGAACTTCTGCAAATCAATGCACAACAAATTCCGAGTATTCATCTTGCCGGTACCAATGGCAAAGGAAGTACTGCGGCATATTGCGCGAGTTTACTGCAAGAAAGTGGCTTGAAAGTGGGTTTATTTACCTCACCGCACATTTACGACTTTTCGGAACGCATTCGCGTCAATGGTTGTCCGATAACACCACAGGATGTCATTGCTTTTTGCCAACGTTTTCAAAACTTGAATTCAACAATTGACGCCAGTTTTTTTGAACTCACCTTTGCCATGGCCTTGGCATATTTTCAAGAGCAAGCCTGTGACTATATCGTGATTGAAACAGGTCTAGGCGGAAGGCTCGACGCGACGAATGTCATCAACCCTAAAGTGAGTATCATTACAAATATTGGTTTGGATCACCAAGATTTTCTTGGCAACACAATTGAGGAAATTGCAGGCGAAAAAGCCGGAATCATCAAAACACAGACGCCTGTTGTCATTGGTGAAAAATCAATAATAACCCAAGTGATTTTTGAAGCGCAATCCAGTGTGCTGAATGCACCAATATATTTTTCAGATGACTTCAAAGACCTGGTGCAAACACTCCCGCTCGCAGGATATCAAGTTAACAATTTCAAAACTGCCTTGTTAGCATTGAAAGTGCTTGGTTTTGAAATTTCGCCTCGAACACAATTAACAGCACTCGAAAACCTCAAGACCAATACCGGTTTTTTTGGGCGCTTTGAGATCTGGCAGGTAGCGCCAAAAATTATAATTGATGTATCGCACAACCCAGCTGGTATAGCGGCCACTATTCCACTTATTGAAAAAGAATGTGAAGGGCAACTTTTCATTCTATACGGAGCTGCAAAAGATAAAGATGCCCAGGAAATTCTCGACCTCTTTCCAAAACAAGCCAACGTTGCCGCTTGCGTATTTAGCAATCCGAGATCAAAAACTGCGGCAGATTGGCAACTTTTAGGTGTAGAGCAGCTATTTGAGGACTTACCGAGCGCCATATTCGAAATAGAAAAGCAAATGTTGCCACATGATCTGCTTTGGATTACGGGTAGTTTTTTCTTATTATCGGATTTGCCTTCCATAAAAAAGATTTTTTAAAGTATCTTTGCAATAATGGAAAAGCAAGTCATCCTCAATGCCACCCAGCTCGAACTGACGCTCAAACGCCTTTCTCATGAACTCATTGAGACCCACGACACCTTCGAGAACTCCGTTTTAATTGGACTACAGCCACGTGGCATCCACGTCACTACCCGCATCAAAGCCCAACTCGAAGCAATTCTCGCGCATCCAATTCAAGCAGGCAGCCTCGACATCACTTTTCACCGCGACGACTTCCGCCGCAGAGAAACTCCCCTGCTACCCAGCATTACCAACATCGATTTCTCCATAGAAAACAAGCGCGTCATCCTCATAGACGACGTCTTGTTTACCGGACGCACTATACGCGCAGGCTTAGATGCGCTGCTCACTTTTGGGCGCCCGTCGCAAGTACAATTACTCGCCCTCATAGACCGTCGCTTTAGCCGCGATTTGCCCATTCAAGCAGACTATATCGGCAAGACCGTCGATACACTTGCTTCTGAGCGCGTGGCCGTAGAATGGAAAGGAATCGAAGGACAAGACCAAGTATTATTATTTACAAAAGAAGGCAATGAAGCAGCTCAGCGTTGATCACCTTACCGGCATCGTAGACCTCACGCGTCAAGACATCGAACTCATCCTCGAAACCGCCGCTCGTTTCAAAGAAGTGATCAACCGCCCTATCAAGAAAGTTCCTTCTCTTCGCGACATCACCATTGCCAATGTCTTTTTTGAAAACTCTACCCGCACACGCCTCTCCTTTGAATTGGCCCAAAAACGTCTTTCAGCTGATGTCGTCAACTTTAGTGCGGCAAGCTCTTCGGTAAAAAAAGGAGAAACGCTTGTCGATACCGTCAACAATATTTTGGCCATGAAAGTAGACATGGTTGTGCTGCGTCATCCAAACCCAGGTGCTGCTCAATTTTTATCTCAAAAAATCAAAGCACGGGTAGTTAACGCAGGCGATGGCACACACGAACACCCCACACAAGCACTACTAGACGCCTTTTCTATTCAAGAAAAATTGGGTAGTGTCGAAGGGAAAAAAGTCGTTATTGTAGGTGATATTCTACACTCTAGAGTCGCTTTAAGTAACATTTAATTCTTAAAAAAAAAAGGTGCGGAGGTCATGGTTTTCGGCCCAACC
>JBIKZM010000160.1:0-4198 GCA_044354735.1 Crocinitomicaceae bacterium | reverse complement strand
CATGGCATCTACTACAAAAAGGGTTTCAGAAGGTTGCAAGGCTTGTTTGAGCGCCGCAATTTCATCCATCATTTGGGTATCTACCGCCAAACGACCCGCGGTATCGACCAAAACGACATTGAACGCATTGCTTTTGGCATAGGCAATGGCCGCCTGCGCAATAGCGATTGGATTTTTTTCTTCTTTGTTGGAAAATACTTCTATGGAAAGTTGCTCACCTAAAACATGCAATTGGTCAATTGCTGCTGGGCGGTAGACATCACAAGCGACAAGCAATACTTTTTTGCCTTTTTTGTTTTGAAGATAGGAACCTAACTTACCGGTAAAGGTGGTTTTACCCGAACCCTGCAAGCCGGACATCAGGACAATTGCAGGCGCACCTTTCAAGTTGATTTCAACCTCGTTGCCACCCATAAGCTCAATGAGCTCTTCATGGCAAATTTTGATCATGAGCTGACCCGGTGAAACGCTATTTAAAACGTCGCGACCCAGCGCCTTTTCTTTGATGGTATTGGTGAATTGCTTGGCTGTATTGAAGCTGACGTCGGCATCTAGGAGCGCGCGACGGACTTCTTTGAGCGTTTCAGCAACATTGATTTCGGTGATTTGACCTTGTCCTTTAAGGACTTTAAAGGCTCTTTCAAACTTATCGGTTAGATTCTCAAACATAATTCAAACGTATCTTGCAAAGATACACACCAAATTTGAATTGGACTAGGAAAGCTCCATGCTAAGCGCATGTTCGTCGATCATTTTTCGCAAATTGAGCAAAGCATAGCGCATTCTGCCCAAGGCCGTATTGATACTCACTCCTTCGGATTCTGAGATTTCTTTAAAAGAGCGCTCTTCAAACAAGCGCATGTAAATCATTTCTCGCTGACTTTCTGGAAGGTGGGCCATTAAGACATGGAGTTGTGCTGCAATTTCTTCGGTAGTTGTGAGCTGCACAAAATTGGCGTCATCACTGGCAATACGGTGAAAAATATTGTAATCTTCGGACCAAGAATGGCGCTCGGAAATCATGCGGTGTTTGGTTTGTTTGCGAAAATGGTCAATCACGAGGTTGTGTGCGATGCGCAACACCCAAGGCAAAAACTTGCCCTCCTCGTTGTAGGCGCCTAATTTCAATTTCTGAATGACTTTCATGAAAGTCTCTTGAAAGAGGTCGTTGGTGAGTTCTGATTCTTTTACTTTGTTGTAAATGAACTTAAAGATCGCTTCTTGGTGACGCGAAAGGAGCTGTGCGAAGGCGTCTTCGTTACCGGCAACATAAGATTGAATGAGCTGAGAATCGCTTGCTTGAGATAAGATCATAATATACACTTTTGTGCTGAAAATTGGTTTCGGCGGTTAAAGGTAAATTTGATCTATAGGCGACTTTTAGAATTTATATCAGCGAATATATAGATAATTTGCCATCAAATAAAAAAAATATACAAAAAAAAGTTTGCTTAATTTTGAACACTAAAATTTAACAAATGCCTCAATTAGCTTCAAAAGCCATCGAAATGCCCGCTTCGCCGATTCGCAAATTGGTTCCCTACGCGGAAGCCGCAAAAAAAGCGGGCAAAACTGTCTACCACCTCAATATTGGTCAGCCCGACATCCATACCCCAGCCGCAGCGCTTGAGGCGATTCACAACCTAGATCAGCAAGTACTTGAATACAGCCATTCTGCAGGCTTTGAATCTTACCGTCAAAAATTGGCACTGAGTTACCAAAAACAAGGTATTCCCGTCCAAACCGAAGACATCATCATTACCACCGGTGGTTCTGAAGCACTTATTTTTGGCCTCATGACCGCTTGTGATCCGGGCGATGAAGTCATTATTCCAGAACCATTTTATGCCAACTACAATGGCTTTGCCGTTATGGCGGGTGTCAAAGTTGTTCCGGTGACTTCTTATATTGAAAATGGCTTTGCCTTGCCACCAGTGGCCCAAATTGAGGCAAAAATCACGACCAAAACCAAAGCCATCATTATTTGCAACCCAGGCAACCCAACCGGTTACCTCTACACCCAACAAGAACTCGAGCAACTGCGCGATATCGTTCAAAAACACGACCTCTTCCTATTTGCCGACGAAGTATACCGCGAGTTTTGTTACGACGGCGCCAAGCCTTTCTCCACAATGAACTTAACGGGAATTGAGCAAAATGTAGTGATGATTGACTCCGTTTCTAAGCGCTACTCTATGTGTGGTGCACGCATTGGCGCACTCGTATCCAAAAATAAAGCATTCATGGATGCTGCCTTAAAATTTGGACAAGCGCGTTTGTCGCCGCCAACAGTCGATCAGATTGCCGCTGAAGCCGCTTTAGACACCCCTCAGAGCTATTTCGATGAAGTAGTGGCGGAATACGTAGCGCGTCGCAACATTATGGTAGAGGGGCTCAATAGCATACCAGGCGTATTTTGCCCAAAGCCAAGTGGTGCTTTTTATTGTGTGGCTAAATTCCCTGTTGCCAACGCGGAGCATTTTTGCCAATGGCTATTGGAAGAATTCTCTTTTGAAGGACAAACGGTTATGATGGCGCCAGCCAATGGTTTTTACGCCACCCCAGGTGCTGGCTTACAAGAAGCGCGCATTGCTTATGTCCTAGATCAAGCACATCTGAAAGCGGCTGTGGAGTGCTTGCGTGTAGCCCTTGAGCAATATCCAGGTAAACTGTCTAACTAAGCTCCGAACCAAAAGCTGCTCTAAAGTGTTCAACCAATATGAAACAATTTGAAGTCCCCGCATTTTATCGATCGCCTTTGCTCAGCAAAATCAAAGCGCAGCGCAAACTTGCTGATCCGCGCAAAAAAGATTTCAGCCCTACCTCACTTCAAATTGGCAAGTTTACCTTTTTAATTGCAAGACATTTTGGTTTTTGCTATGGTGTAGAAAACGCCATCGAGCGCAGTTACAAAGCCCTGCAAGAAAACCCCGGTAAACGTATTTTCTTGCTCAGCCAAATGATCCACAACCCAGCGGTCAACGAAGACCTCACGAGCAACGGCATCCAATTCTTACAAGACACCCACGGCCAGCAACTCATTTCTTTTGACGAACTGAATGCAGACGACGTCGTGCTCATCCCCGCTTTCGGAACCACCTTAGAAATTGAACAAAAACTCACCAACCTTGGTCTAGATATCCACACATACAATACCACCTGCCCTTTTGTAGAAAAGGTCTGGAACCGCTCAGAAAAACTAGGTGAAACCCAACACACCATCATCATTCACGGCAAGCACGACCACGAGGAAACCCGGGCTACTTTTTCTCATGCGGTGGCAAAAGGCCCTGCCCTCATTGTCAAAGATATGAAAGAGACCCAAGTGCTTGGCGCCTATATTTTAGGGCAGAAAACACCTCAAGAACTCCAAGATTTCTTCAAAGGCAAAATGAGTACAGGCTTTGATCCTGCGCATCATTTATCCAAAATTGGTGTGGTCAACCAAACCACCATGCTCGCTTCTGACACACAAGCAATTACCGACTACTTGCGCGCTTGTTACATTGCAATTCACGGTGAAACAAACATCAAAAACTACATGGCCGACACCCGTGACACCCTGTGTTATGCCACCAATGACAACCAATCTGCTACGCTAGGCCTGCTCGAGCAAACCGCAGACCTCGCCGTTGTTGTTGGCGGCTACAACAGCTCCAATACGAGCCATCTGGTGGAACTCCTCGAGCAAAAATTCCCAACCTACTACATCAAAGATGCTGCAGAAATCAACGGCACTGCAATCCAGCATTTCAATTACAACAGTAAAGAAATGAATCAAACAGCAGCCTTTATTCCGTCAAAAGATCAACTGCGTGTTGTCTTGACCTCCGGTGCTTCTTGCCCCGATAGCATTGTTGAAAATGTCATTCACGCCATTTTGGCCACACAATACACACATTCAGAAGTAAGCGCACTGCTTGCTTCTCTAGATCCAATAGCAAAATGAAAATTTATACCAAAAAAGGCGACCAAGGCAGCACGGGCTTGATCGGCGGAACGCGTGTTTCAAAAGGAGATGTGCGCATAGAAGCCTACGGCACAGTAGACGAACTCAACTCGTACATTGGCTTGATCAGCACGCTTGATATCAATGTGCTTTATGTTGCCCAACTCCAAGAGGTCCAAGACCGCTTGTTTACAATTGGCTCTCATTTAGCTGCAGACCCTGAGAAATCCAAAATGCAATTGCCAGACC
>JBIKZM010000159.1:0-4199 GCA_044354735.1 Crocinitomicaceae bacterium | reverse complement strand
CTCTTTTCAAGGCATGGGTTTAGAAGGCCTGCAACTTTTGGCAAAAATGCGCCAAGACTACGGCTTGAACGTGATCACGGAGGCCCGCGACGCCACCCACATCGAAGAAATCATCGCGCACACCGACATCATTCAGGTGGGTGCCAAAGCCATGTATGACCAAGGTATTTTGCGCGCCTGTTCCAAAATTAAAAAACCCGTACTCATCAAGCGCGGTTTTGGCACTACCCTCCAAGAATTTGTTCAAGCTGCAGAGTTTGTGCTTTCTGGCGGCAATGAAAACGTCGTGCTCTGCGAGCGCGGTATCCGCACCTTTGAAACGGGCACACGTTTTACACTAGATTTGTGCGGCGTGGCATGGTTGCAAGAACACAGCAACTTGCCCATCATTCTCGATCCATCACATGCCATGGGCTATGCCTACGGTGTCAATCCGTTGGCGCGCGCTTGTGTGGCCATGGGCATAGACGGCTTGCTCATCGAAGCGCATCCAAATCCAAAAGTGGCCAAATCAGATGCCTCACAGCAACTCAACTACGACGAATTCCGCAAGCTCCATTCCGACATTCAAAAAGTAGCGCAAAGCGTTGGTTATCAAATTGTATAATTATGTTACTTGAACTCAACATCAAAGGTCTGTGCAAGACCAACGGCATCGAATTCGACGATTTCTTAGCCGATCTCGACGCCGATAACGTTTTTGAACTTTCCGTCTTCGATCTAGAAGCCATTTGCGAAGAATACGAAATCGACCTCCAGGCTTTATTGTTCACACCTTTATATTCTCAGGCCAGCCTCGACAAAAAAATCAAAGGCCTCAAAATGCTCATCCTCGACGTCGATGGCGTCTTGACCGACGGCGGCATGTACGTCAGTGAAAAAGGCGATCAAATGAAGCGCTACAACACCCACGACGGCCTTGCGCTACTTGAACTGAGCAAAAGCAAGAAACTTGAGCTCGGCATTATTTCTTCTGGATTTACAGAACACATGGTCCAAGACCGCGCCGCACTTTTAGGAATCGAACGCGTTTATGTGGGCCGCGAACCCAAACTGAGCATACTCGAACAGTGGTGCAAAGAAATGAACATCTCTCCCAAAGAGGTAGCCTTCATCGGCGACGACCGCAACGACACCGAAGTCATGAAAGCCGTTGGCTTGGCCGTTTGCCCTGCATCTGCAGTGGCCGCTATCAAAAGCATTTCAGATATTGTCTTGAGCCGCAAAGGTGGCGCTGCTTGCGTGCGCGAGTTCATAGACAACTACCTGAGCTAAATATTTTTATCTCCATCAACTTCAACAGCAACAACATGTCCACTATCCATATCGGTATTATCCGAGAAGGCAAAACACCCCCTGATTTTAGGGTGCCGCTGAGCCCTACGCAATGCCATCAATTAGAAAAGCAATATCCTAACGTCAAAGTCACGGTTCAGACCAGCCCAATTCGTTGTTTTTCAGATGCGCAATACACTGAACTTGGCCTCAGCGTTCAAGAAGACCTCAGCCACTGTGACCTCTTGTTGGGTGTAAAAGAAGTGCCAAAAGCGCAATTGATAGCACACAAAACGTATTTATTCTTTTCGCACACCTTCAAAAAGCAACCTTATAACCGCGCTTTATTGCAGGAAATCTTAGACAAAAAAATCCGCCTCATTGACTACGAAGTGCTCAAAGACGCCAACAACAAACGCATCATTGGCTTTGGCCGTTATGCCGGCGTGGTGGGTGCCTACAACGCCTTTCTCACTTACGGCCTCAAAACAGGAGCCTACAGCATCAAACCCGCACACCTCTGCTCCGACCGCAAAGAAGTGGAAGCAGAATTGAAAAAAGTAGTGCTGCCGCCTGACTTCAAATTGGTGCTTACCGGCTACGGACGCGTTGGGAATGGTGCCAGAGAAATTGTAAAACTGCTGCCTATCAAAGAAGTTGATCCGGACACCTATCTTCACGAACAACACAACGAAGCCGTATTTACCCACCTCGACACGCACCAATACTTCTGCAGAAAGTCAGATGCCGGTTTTGACAAAAAAGAATTTTACACCCAACCAGAATTGTATCAAAGTAATTTTGGGGCTTATGCGCAAAAGAGCAATGTGTACATTCCTTGTCATTTTTGGTCATCGAAATCGCCATTTATTTTGACCCAACAAATGCTGCAAGATCCATCCAATTCGCTACAAGTGGTTGCCGACGTTTCTTGCGACATCGACGGACCCATCGCCTGTACCATTCGCCCTAGTAAAATTGGCGCGTCCATGTATGGCTACGACCCACAAACTGGCACAGAAGTAGACATGTTGCAGCCGGGTGCTATTGCCGTTATGGCTGTAGACAACTTGCCGTGTGAACTCTCCAAAGACGCCGCTGAAGATTTTGGCTCGGAATTGCTAAAAGAAGTTTTTCCTGTTTTATTAGGACCCGACCCAGACCAAATCATTTACAGAGGAACCCAAACGACCTTCGAAGGAACGCTCAATGAACCCTTTACTTATTTGAAACCATACCTAGCTGGCCTCGAATGAGACTAAATATGAGAACTACATCCAACACTAAAGATATTTCCCTAATTTTGAATTATGCTGCAAAAAGGGAACAAACGGACCATCACCGGATGGGTATTCTACGACTGGGCTAATTCAGTCTATCCGCTGATCATCAGTTCGGCTATTTTTCCGATCTTATACGAAACGCAAACCAGTGTCAAAAACGACGCCGGAAAAACCATATACGATACCGTTTCTTTTTTTGGTAGAGCATTCCACAACACCGAATTCTATGCGTACGTCATTTGCCTATCCTACATTATTGTTGCGCTCATCACACCATTGCTCTCGGGCATAGCAGACGCCGGTGGCAAACGCAAGCTTTTCATGCAATTCTTTTGCTACATGGGTGCCCTATCGAGTGGGCTGCTTTATTTTTTCCAAACACCGCCAAGTGGCGAATTGGGGCAAAGTCCGTTTTTGATCAATTGGAGTATGCTACCACTCTTTTTTGGCTCCATTGGCTTTTGGGCCAGTTTGGTATATTACAACGCTTATTTGCCCGATATCGCTGAAGCCAAAGACCACGACCGCGTCTCCGCACGCGGCTTTTCCATGGGCTATTTCGGAAGTTCTATACTATTGATCGTCATTTTGATCCTGACTGTGTTTACGAAAGTGCTACCCATTCGCTGGGCTTTTCCTTTAGTGAGCCTTTGGTGGATTGCCTTTGCCACCTTTTCTTTTTCTAGGTTACCCAAAACAAACGCCACCCAAAAAGACAGCAAAAACCTCATCAGCAAAGGTTATTCTGAAGTTTTCGGTGTTTGGAAACAAATACGCGCAAACAAAACACTGAAAGGATACCTCAGTTCCTATTTCATGTTCAACATGGCGGTACAAACCATTATGGTCATGGCTGTAGCTTTTGCCAACAAAGAAGTCATTGGCATCGAGCAGCAAGACCTCATTATTTCGATCCTCATTATTCAATTTATCGGCATCGGTGGAGCCTACCTGATGTCCTTTATATCGAAGCGTGTTGGCAACTTCAAAGCCCTTGGCGGTGCTATTGTCATCTGGATTGCGCTCTGTATTTATGTGTACCAATTTGTGTGGTACCCCTGGCAGTTCTTTATAGCCGCTGGTGGTGTGGGGCTGGTGATGGGCGGGATCCAATCTTTGTCTAGATCCACCTATTCCAAATTGCTACCTGAAACCAAAGACCTCACCTCTTATTTTAGTTTTTACGATTTGGCCGAAAAGCTCGGTTTGGCACTTGGCACCCTCACTTTCGGACTCATCGAAGGATTTTTAGACATCAGAACCTCCATACTCGCTTTGGTCGTATTTTTTGTACTCGGCCTGATTTTACTGATCCGCATCCCCCAACCAGAACAACAAGCACATGAGACAAGCCATTGAAGCCGCCTGGGAAAACCGCGCACTTTTAAGTGAAAAATCTACTATCGCTGCCATTGAGCAAGTCATCGAAGACCTCGACAAAGGCCTTTTGCGCGTAGCTGAACCGCTAGACGACGGCACTTGGCAGGTCAACGAATGGGTGAAAAAAGCCGTGGTCCTTTATTTTCCGATCCGTCAAATGGAAACCATTGAAGTGGGGCCTTTCGAATTCCACGACAAAATGGCGCTCAAGCGCAACTACAAAAAATTGGGTGTGCGCGTGGTGCCACATGCCATTGCACG
>JBIKZM010000158.1:0-4216 GCA_044354735.1 Crocinitomicaceae bacterium | reverse complement strand
AAATCTCCTTCTCTGAGCAAGGCAGTGTCTGGTTTGAGAAAGTAGAGTGGCTCTGTGGGTAGCGCAGCCTTCATTTCCTTAGCATGGTCGGCATAGTTGCGACCAATACAGATGATTTTCATGGCTTTTTGAATTTATTTTTCAATAATTCGAGTTTGTCTTCGATGTGTTGAGAACTGTTGCTGGCTTTGATGCGCTCCATTTCTTTGCGCAAAACTTGTTTGGTATAGAGCGGAAAATCTGCCTCTAGCATCCAGCCGTAGTAGCCAGGCTCTAATTTGAGCACTTTCGCAATGGTTTTGCCTTTGTGCTTGCCAAAATTATAGCAAACCTCTTGGTTTTCATCGAAGGCCAAGCGCCCTGCAAAATCGGCTTGCTTGTTGCCTACAGTGGAAAACTTGGCGAGGCCGGCAATATCGCTGTCCAAATCTGGATATTTTTCGGTTTGCGCCTGCAAGACCTCCAGGGTTGCCAGGGTATCGTAAAGCGCATTGTGTGCATTTTCAATTTGTTTGCCACAGTAAAACTGATAAGCAGCAGCCAAGGTGCGTTGTTCCATTTTATGGAAGATGTTTTGAACATCTACAAAGTGTCGGTCGCCCAAATCAAAATCGATACCGCAACGCAGAAGTTCTTCCGATAGTACGGGAATGTCAAATTTGTTGGAGTTGTAGCCAGCGAGATCAGCAGCTCCGATAAAGTCGAGCAGTACAGGAGCAAGTGTTTGAAAGCTGGGTGCGTCGGCAACCATTTCGTTGCTAATGCCGTGTATGGCAGTGATTTCTTCAGGGATGGTTTGGCCAGGATTGACCAATTCATTGAAGGTTTCGCTGTGCCCGTCAGGGAAAAGTTTGATGACTGCGATTTGTACTATGCGGTCTTTGGTGATTTGAAGACCGGTTGTTTCGAGGTCAAAAACACAAAGCGGGCGTACGAGTTGGAGCGCCATGCTTAAATGCTTGTTTCTGGATCAAAACCTTCGAGGTAATCAGCTACTCGGCGCACAAACTGACCTCCGAGCGCTCCGTCTACCACGCGGTGGTCATAGGAGTGTGACAAGAACATTTTGTGACGGATGCCAATGAAGTCACCTTCCGGTGTTTCGATTACGGCAGGTACTTTTCTGATGGCGCCAAGTGCAAGAATAGCCACCTGAGGCTGATTGATAATTGGCGTGCCCATCACGTTGCCGAAAGTTCCGACGTTTGTTACGGTATAAGTTCCGCCTTGGATGTCTTCAGGCTTGAGTTTGTTGTTGCGCGCGTTGTTGGCGAGTTCGTTCACTGCTTTGGCCAAGCCAACAAGGTTCATGCGGTCTGCGTTTTTGATGACAGGTACGATGAGGTTGCCGCTTGGTAAAGCTGCAGCCATACCGATATTGATGTCTTTGCGCTTGATGATTGTTGTGCCAGAAACAGAAACATTGATCATTGGGAAATCTTTGATGGCTTTGGCCACCGCATCTATAAAGATTGGCGTAAAAGTGAGGTTTTCACCTTCGCGTTTCTTGAATTCGTTTTTCATGCGCTCGCGCCACTTCACGATAGTCGTGACATCTGCCTCGACAAAAGAGGTCACGTGCGGAGATACCTGAACTGACATGAGCATGTGGTCTGCAATGAGTTTGCGCATGCGGTCCATCTCGATGATTTCATCACCGCTGTTCGGCACCACTACAGGCGCTTTGATGACAGGCAAGTTAGCGCTTACTGCTGCCGGAGCACTTGCTACCGGAACTGCTATTGCTGCACTTACTGGTGTGCTGCCTCTTGTTTCCAAAAAGCTGAGGATGTCTTTTTTGGTGACGCGGCCTTCTTGACCCGTCCCTTGGATAGCGGCTAATTCTTGCGCGCTGATGTTTTCTTTTTGCGCAATAGTGCGCACGAGTGGTGAGTAGAAACGGTCTGTTGTACCTTTGGTTAACGGTGCAACTGCAGTTGGGGCGTTGTTGGCAACAACTGTATTGGTTGTTTCGGTTGGTATACTGACAACGGCTGGTGCTGGTGCGGCACTTCCGTCAGTAGAAAGAATGGCAATCACATCTCCAACTTGCGCAACTTGGTCTTTTTCAAAAAGAATTTGGATTAAAGTTCCGGCGGCCTCTGATGGAAGTTCGTTGTCTACTTTGTCGGTAGCAACTTCAACGAGCGGTTCGTCC
Source organism: Crocinitomicaceae bacterium (assembly GCA_044354735.1). GTDB lineage: Bacteria > Bacteroidota > Bacteroidia > Flavobacteriales_D > Crocinitomicaceae > UBA952. The sequence goes on along the minus strand of JBIKZM010000158.1, from coordinate 2,058 downwards.
ATGGCAACTGAATCGCCAATGTTTTTAAGCCAATTGGTAATGGTTGCTTCGGTGACGCTTTCTCCCATTTTGGGAAGACGAATTTCTATTTGTGCCATGTGTTGAAAATTGAGGTCGTTGATTTGCCTGCAAAATTAAGCAAATTCAGACAATTATTAGCGTGGTTCGTTGTCTAGCAGCCCTCGTTGCATCCATACGGAGGTGAGGTCATGGATGAGGGTGTAGGTTTTGGTGTAAATAAACGCCTGTAATTCAGAGGGTTGTTCTTTGTTTATTTGTGGTTGCAGGATGCAAAGTTTACCTTTTTTTGAGCTGTCTTGCTGAGACCGGACCCCCACAAAAGAACAGCGACCAAATAAAACTTGAAAAATATTTTTGATGAATTGTCTTGGCTTGTGAAAACACCAACATAGGAGGGGGGAGAGCACTAGCAATAAGGTTCCCAAAATAAGGTCAAAAAGGCGCTTGATGCGTTTGTTGGCGGGTAGTTGCAAGGCATCAAAGTGCATGTTGTAGTAAGCGCCCGCTTGATCAATCGAAGAACTGCCAATCAAATAGCTCGTGTCGGGCTGGGCAATTTTGTATTCGAGGTCGAGCGTAGCGGTATCGGCCATGTGTTGAATAATCTTGGATGCGCCCACATCTTTGGCCGAGAAAATCATTTCATTGAGTTGGTGCACCCGAATGATGTCTTCTAGTTGCGCACCAGCGTTTGCAGGGAGTTCGCTAATGGCAATTTGCTGCATTTGTTCTATCTCGGGGTAGGTAGCTTGTAACAAGCCAGAAATGCGGTCGAATTCTGCTTGGTTGGCCACAATACCAAAGCGTTTTTTGGGGAGTTTGCCGAAATCAATTCGGCCTTTGAACAGAAGTGCATTCAAGGAACGCGTGAGGTAATAGGAAACTAAAAATCCGGCGGCACCCAATAAGATAAATAGCCTCGAAAATTGCCATTCTTTTGGAAATAAAGCATAGGCAACTAAAATTGCGATAGTACCCAAAAAAGTGCTTTTCCATATTTGATTGACGTGCGTCCCCCGGTCGTAGAGGCCAAAAAGCCAAGAGCAGAAAATCCAAATACCTACATAGAAGGGAATAAGCACTTCGTAGGCCCAGGCTGGGAAGAGAATCTGGTGTTGTTCCCATTGTTTGGCCAATACATATAAAAAACCAACGGATAAGGCAGCATCAATTGCAGGCCATAAGAGGTTGGTCAGTACTCTTTTGAGAATCGAAGCGCTTGCCCTAAGGTAGATAGCCAAATGGATGGCCAAAGAAAAGAGCCGAGCATATCTCGCTGAGAAATGCTTCTTGGCAAAGATGACCATGGCTTTGTAAAACACAAAAACATAGTTCAAAGACCCTTTTTTAGTGCTTTCGCCTTTGTAGTGGATGATTTTTGTTTCTGGAAAATAAATGTTGCTATAGCCGCCTAGCTGAATGCGGTAAGACAAATCGATGTCTTCGCCGTACATAAAAAACGCTTCGTCGAGCAGGCCTACTTTACCGAGCGTTACTGCGCGCAGCAGCATAAAGGCACCGCTCAAAACATCGACCTCGTGCGTTTGGTGCTCATCGAGAAAGCCCAAATGGTAGGTGCCGAATTTTTTGCTTTTCGGAAACAACTTAGAGAGGCCAAATATTTTGTAAAACGATACAGCCGGAGTGGGTAAGCCACGCTTGGATTCTGGTAAAAAACGACCTTTGCCATCGAGCATGCGCACGCCGAGGCCCCCGGCTTTTGGGTGCGCATCCATGTAGGCAACGCATTTGTCGAAGGTGTCTTGTTCTACAACGGTATCGGGGTTGAGTAGCAAGACATAACGTCCTTGGCTCAAGTGAATGGCTTGGTTGTTGGCTTTTGAAAAACCTACATTTTCGGTATTGGCGATCAGATGAACCGTTGGGAATTTTTCTCTAACTAAAGTCACCGAACCGTCCACACTGTTGTTGTCCACGACAAATACTTCGATGCCTAAGTTTTGGCTGGCCGCAAAAACACTGTTCAAGCACTGCTCGAGAAAGTTCGCTACATTGTAATTGACAATCACGACACTC
>JBIKZM010000011.1:0-12939 GCA_044354735.1 Crocinitomicaceae bacterium | reverse complement strand
TTTCCGCTCCCTATTTCAGTTTTGTGGCTCCGCTTCTAGACCAACGCCCTGATTCCAATTTGGTTTTACGGCTTAAAGTCAATAAGGCCAATGATTTTCGCGTAGATTTCGGCGGCATTATGTCGTCTAGAGCGATCAATACCGGTTATTTGAGCTTGGCTTATCGAAGGGCTGGTTTTATTGGGCAGCGCTTAGAGCTCGCTTCTTATTTTGGTAAATTTTATGGCTCGGGAAAGGTCAATTATGAATTGGTTATTCCGGGGAGTGTTCCGGTTGCTTTGAGTGCTTATTTTGTGCTCAACCGCTGGGATTACTTCAAGAGTTTTGCTACGTTTTTCGAAGACGTCAAGCCCTCATTTTTGGTACAAGAAGAACGCTACACAGGGCTTCAGCTCAAAATACCAACCGGAAACCACGCCATTTTCACCGCCAATACCCGTGTGTTTTGGCTAGACGACTCCTATTACCAGACGGCCAGTTTCACCAAAGAAGATACCGCCGACTACACCTCTTTTATCGGAGAGAGCATCCGTTTGGCTTATACCTATAATACCCTTAACCGCAAGCAATTTGCCAGTGCGGGCAGTTTTTTTGAAGTCAAGGCGAGTTATGTGCGCGGCCGAGAACTCACCTTTCCTGGTTCCACATCGCTCATAGATGATACCATTACCAAACAACACCAATGGCTCAGTATCCAGCTAGAGGCACTGAGTTTTCCTTTTCAAAAGCAGCAAAAAATCAACTTTGGCCTGCACTTCAAATCGGTACTCAATAGCCAATCGCTCTTTGCCAATTATACAGCGAGTATGCTCGCTCTACCGGGCTTGAATATTTTACCAGATTTGGATACCTATTTTATTGCGGCTTACCGCTCTACGCAATATGTTTGTGCGGGTACGCAACTCATTGTCAGTCCGTTTAAAAATATTGACCTGAGGCTTGATGCCTACGCCTTTTTGCCAATTATTCAGTTGGTCCTCAATCCGGACGGCACCTTCTCTTATGCGCATCCGCTCGATGGCAGGAGTATTTTAGCAGCAGGCCATGTGATTTATCATTCTCCGGTGGGGCCTGTTCGGGCTACACTCAATTACTTACCTAAATACGCCCAACCTTTCCAATTTCAATTAGGATTTGGCTACCTTTTATTTAATGAACGCGCAATTCGCTAACAAAATGACAAACAAATTTATCCTCAACGGCATTCAGCAAATGGGCATTGGCGTGCCCAATGTACAAGAAATTTGGTCTTGGTACCGCAAGGCATTTGGCCTAGACGTCCGCATTTTCGAAGAAGCAGCACCTGCGCCCCTCATGACGCGCTATACGGGCGGAGTAGTTCATCACAGAACGGCTACTTTGGCACTCAATATGGCTGGCGGCGGTGGCTTTGAAATCTGGCAGTTTACCTCGCGCCCTACAGAAAAAGCTGCATTTGAACCACAACTCGGAGATTACGGAGTTTTCATTTGCAAAATCAAGTCCGAAGACGTACGCCATACCCAGCAGCATTTGCAGCAAATGGGTGCAAACGTGAGCGCTGCACACAAAGACCCCGCAGGCCGTTGGACGTGCTATGTTCAAGATCCGAACGGCAATTATTTTCAAATTGTAGAAGGCCGTTCTTGGTTTGCTGCATCCAAACACCCCTCCAAATGTGGTGGTGTCGCAGGGGCAGTTATTGGCGTTTCAGATATGGACAAAAGCCAGCGTTTTTACCAAGATTTACTCGGTTATGAGCAATTGGTTTACGACCAAGCCCAAGTTTTTGCCGATTATGATTTTTTACCCAGAGGCAAGGAAGCATTTCGAAGGGTCCTTTTGTCGCATCCTAAAGTACGTGGTGGCTATTTTGCACAGTTGCTGGGCATCACCGAAATTGAGCTTGTTGAGCTGCGTTTACAAACCGGCGCCAGACAAATATTTGAGAACCGTTTCTGGGGCGATTGGGGTTTTATCCACCTTTGTTTTGATGTGCAAGGCATGAACGCGCTCAAAGACCGCTGCGCAGATGATGGCACAGCCTTTACTGTAGATTCTGACAATTCTTTTGATATGGGTGAGGCCGCAGGTCGTTTTGCTTACATCGAGGATCCGGATGGCTATTGGATTGAATTTGTCGAGACCCACAAGGTGCCTATTTTCAAGAAACTTGGTCTGTACTTAAATTTGAAGCAAGGGCAAGCGCCGAAGCATTTGCCTAAATGGATGCTCAAAGCTTTGGGCCTCAATCGGGTGAAGTAAGTTTACAAAAGGCCTTTCACGCGCAAGAATTCATCTAGGCTCTCAATGTCAGAAAACAAGACCTCTCTGGCTTTGCTTCCTTGGAAAGGCCCAATGATATTCATGCCTTCTAACTGATCTACAATGCGGCCCGCACGGTTGTAGCCGAGCTTGAGCTTGCGCTGCAACAAACTTGCAGATCCTTGCTGATTGATCACCACAATTCGGGCTGAATCTACAAACATGTTGTCGATCTCATTCATGTCGATCTCGCCGCTGGCTTCTGAGCCTTCTGGCACATATTCAGGTAAAATGAGGGCTTCTGGATAAGCGCGCTGCGCACCAATAAAGCTACAGATATCTTCTACTTCTGGGGTGTCCACAAAACCGCACTGCAAGCGCTTCATTTCAGAACCCGTGGTAATGAGCATGTCTCCGCGCCCAATGAGCTGATCTGCGCCGGAGGCATCTAGAATGGTGCGCGAATCGATTTTTGATAAAACTCTAAAGGCAATACGCGCCGGGAAGTTGGCTTTGATCATGCCGGTAATGACATTTACAGATGGGCGCTGCGTAGCAACAATAAGGTGAATGCCAATGGCGCGGGCGAGCTGTGCAATACGGGCAATAGGGTGCTCCACTTCTTTGCCAGCGGTCATGATGAGGTCGGCAAATTCGTCGATGAGTACCACAATATATGGCAGGTAGCGGTGGCCTTTTTCAGGATTCAGCCTGCGGCCAATAAATTTAACATTGTATTCTTTGATGGTTCTCACCCCCGCATCTTTGAGTAGTTCATAGCGGTTGTCCATCTCGATACAAAGCGAATTGAGCGTATTGACCACTTTTGAGGTGTCTGTGATAATAGCGTCTGCCTCACCCGGAAGTTTGGCCAAGAAGTGGCGTTCAATTTTGTTGTAAAGTGTCAATTCAACTTTCTTCGGGTCGACCAAAACAAATTTAACTTGCGCTGGATGCTTTTTGTACAGAATGGAAATCAAGATGGCATTTAAGCCTACAGATTTACCCTGCCCGGTAGCTCCAGCAACCAACAAGTGAGGCATTTTGGTGAGGTCGAATACGTAGGTTTCATTGGTGATGGTTTTGCCCATTACAATCGGGAGTTCTCCATCGAAATGTTGGAATTTATCAGAGGCAATGAGGGAGCGCATCGAGACCATTTCTGGATTCGAATTCGGCACTTCAATTCCAATGGTTCCTTTTCCTGGTATGGGCGCAATAATGCGGATGCCAAGTGCTGAAAGGCTGAGCGCGATGTCGTCTTCTAGGTTTTTGATTTTAGAGATGCGCACACCCGGTGCCGGAACAATTTCGTAGAGTGTAACAGTGGGCCCGACAGTGGCCTTGATTTTAGCGATGTCTATTTTATAATGCGAAAGGGTTTCTACGATGCGGTCTTTGTTGGTTTCGAGTTCTTCTTTGCTCACCGATGCACCAGTTGACACGTACTCTTTCATGAGTTCAAGAGGAGGCAGTTGGTAGCCTTCGAGGTCTTTGGTGGGGTCGTATTCGCCGTGCTCACTGACCAGTTGACTCGCTAATATGTCTTCATCGGCAACCGGACGCATTGGTGGTATGACCACTGGATCTTCGCCAAGTTCGATTTCAAAATTTGAAGAAAGCAGATTTTCTGCGACGGGTGCAACCGGAATGTCTTTCTTGACCTGAACAATCAGTTCGCTTTCTTCGTCAAAAATGTTGTCGTCGTCGCCGTCGTCAAAAACAACTGGCATAGAGATATCGTCGGCTTTGATTTGGTCTTCTTTGATGGTATTTACCACGTAGATATCATCAAAAGGCGCTGCGTCTGCCGCAGCAAGTTGCTCTTCTGCTCCCATTTCACTGTGCTCACTTGCGCCAAATAGGCGTTGCAGCAAGGCGCGATAGTTTGGGCTAAATTGAATAGAGGTCAGGACAAAGAAGGCAATGACATGCATGAAAAGCGTACCGAAGCCACCAAAGGTGAGTTGGAGCCATTCGTTGGTGAAAAATCCAAATGTACCCCCAGCATAACTGATTTGCGGACTAAAAAATCCTAAGAATATAGAACCCCAAAGCATGTAGCTAATGACGATGCTTGTGGTGCGCGCCAAAGGCACGAGTGCCGTGCCAAATAAAATCTTGAAACCACAGATGAATAGCAGAAAAACCAGACCAAAGGAAGTTAGGCCAAAGCCTCTATACATCAGCAGGTGGGAAGTCCAGGCGCCAAATTTGCCGAGCCAGTTTTCTACAGGAGGCAAGTCGGAATTGAAGATGTAAGCCACAAAACTGCGGTTCATGAGTTGGTCTTGGTCTTTGGCCCATGTGAACAGGTAAGAGACACAAGCCAAAAATAAATAGATGCTGAGCAAACTCAGAACTGCACCTATAAAAAGTTTGATTTTAGGAAGATTGAGGCGTTCTGTTAAACCAATTTTGGGTAGGTTTTTGCGCGTTTCTTTTGTCGATTCTTTCGGGCGCGGTGCTTCTTCTTCGCGTTTTTTTGGCCTAGAACCGCTGGTGTCTTCGGTTTTTGGAGCAGGTTTTGCGGCTGATTTAGGGATGTATTCGTTTTCTTCCATGAGGCTTTAGCGTCTAATCAAACGAAAATACAGCAAAGGGGTACATGAAAAATGAAATAAGAGCAAACCTATAAACAGCAAGCTGTTAGTTAATCTTGAGCGGTACCGTTTAGGCCTGTTTGCGACCACTCCAAAAAGGCCTTCAAGGGCAGTGTTTTGTATTTTTTATCCGGGACAAATAAGGAAAATGGAGGTTGTTGGTAGTCTATTTTTTGAAGCTCAAAGGCCATGTAGCCGTTGTCTGTAGGAATTTGCCCTTTGACCGGTAAGCCCGGAGCTCCTTTGATCCCAACAAAATACTGGGCGGGTATCGATTTTGCATAGTAGAGCAAAATATTTCTATCTGGATATTCTAAATTGGCTTCTCTGCATTTGAGCCCGGCAATATGTTGCCATTTTTTGTTTTTGTGCAGTTGGAAAGTCTCCTCTTTTTTGGAGGTATCATTGATTTGAATGGCAAAAAACTGTCCGTCTATCTCAATGAGAGAAAGTAATTTTTGTTTGGGCAGATGATGGATACTTTCTAGTTTTTTTCCGTCAGACATGAGGTAGTTGTACCGCACCAAAGAATCTGAGGCATAAATAAACAGCTTTCCCTCAATGGTGTCTTTGCTGAACAGGTCAACGGATACTAAATTGTATTCAAGACTGCCGGTGAAAGGTTTTTGCGCAGCATATAGGTGGGCGAGGGCAGTAAACAAGGAAAGATAGAAGAACTTCAGCATAACCAAAGGTAAGCATCCTACTCACTAGTTGTGAAAACGTTTGCTAAATAGCTTTATCTTTGCTAAAGCCTCTAAAGGGTCAATTATGTCAAAAAACATTCATTTCATCTTCAATCCTTCTGAATTAGGAGCCGGTACACGCGGTGCTTCACTTGGTCCGGAGGCCATTCGCGCGGCAGCCCGAACAAAAGGCAGCACGCTGTTTTCTGAACATCCTATTCAGGTGGTAGATCAGCACAACGAACTGCTCGATCGCACGAGCCCTTTTCCTTTTGCTAAAAATATCGACGGACTGAGCCAAGTTTTTGCCTCCCTCGAAAAAAACATCACCTCATGTTTGAAAGCGGATTCCTTTCCGCTGCTTATTTCTGGCGACCACAGTGCTGCCGCAGGTACGCTCGCAGCCCTCAAAAATAATTTTTCAAATCAAAGAATTGGTGTCGTTTGGATAGACGCTCATGCCGATATCCATTCGCCCTACACCACCCCTTCTGGCAATATCCACGGCATGCCTATCGCAGCGGCGCTCGGTTTGGATCATCTTCATTTGGCCAAAAACGAACTTGATGCGGCTACAATTGCACATTGGAATAGCCTCAAAAGCAACGCTTTTTTAGCGCAAGATTTAGTTTACATTGGCGTTCGCGATACCGAACCACAAGAAGATGCCATCATGGCCGAATTAAGCTTGAAAAACTATACCGTTGCCGAACTCCGCAGCACTGGCTTAAACGCTTGTGTAGCTGCCATCTCTGCTCAGCTTCAAAATTGCGACCGCATTTATATTTCTTTCGACATCGATAGCATAGACCCAATTGAAACCTCCTATGGCACTGGCACACCCGTACCTAACGGCATCACTATTTCCGAAGCCCGTCAGCTGCTCACGTATTTTGCGCAAGATCCAAAAACTATAGCCATTGAAATCGTGGAGGTGAATCCTTGTCTGGACGACCATAAAAATAAAATGGCCGAAACCGCACTCGACCTTATTGAAAACATCATCAAGCACCTCTCCTAAAAATGGAACAACACATACGCCAAGCGCTCTTAGCTGCGGCACCCGAATTATTTGGCTGCAACATCACCGCAGACCTCATACAGTTTCAGCAGACACGCAAAGACGTCGAGGGTGACCTCACCTTAGTTGTGTTTCCGTTTGTGAAGCTCTTGCGCTGCTCTCCACAAGAAGCCGGCGACAAACTCAAAAATTGGATTGAGGCCAATGTGGCTGGTGTTTCACATTGTATTGTCATCAATGGGTTTTTGAATATCGTCCTGACCGACGCGTATTGGCTCGCACACTTGAGCCAAATGCAAGCGCAGCCCCATTACGGTTTTGCCGCAGCAAACTCGAGGCCAACGGTTATGGTTGAATACGCTTCTCCGAATACCAATAAGCCCTTACATCTTGGGCACTTGCGCAATATTTTCCTCGGTGCGGCAGTGGCAGAAATTTTGCGCGCTGTGGGCCATAAGGTGGTGCGCACGCAGGTCATCAACGACCGCGGTATCCATATTTGCAAATCGATGCTCGCGTGGGAGAAATTCTCCCCCGTCAATGCCCGAGGCGAGCGTGAAACCCCTTCCAATATAGGTTTAAAGGGAGATAAGCTCGTGGGAAAATACTACGTGGAGTTTGATAGAGCCCTACAAATAGAGGCCAAAGAAATCATGGCAGAGTGGCAAAGCGGGAACTTTTCTGACACCACTGAAACCATCCAACAAGCGGTCTTGAATTTTGAGCAGGCCAAGCAAGGCAAAGACGAAAAAGCCCAAGCGGCCATCGACGACAAAATCAAAGAACTCGCCAAAAACGAGACTTCCATTTTACAAGAAGCCAAACATATGCTTGTCAAGTGGGAGGCCAGAGACCCGCAAGTGTATCTGCTCTGGACCACCATGAACAGTTGGGTCTACGCTGGTTTTGAGCAAACTTATGCGCAAATGGGTGTTTCTTTTGATAAACTTTATTACGAATCCGACACCTTTCTTTTAGGCAAAGACCAAGTCATGGAAGGCCTTAAAGATGGTATTTTTTATCAAAAACCAGACGGCTCTGTTTGGATAGACCTCACCGCTGATGGGCTCGATGAAAAGCTCGTATTGCGCTCAGACGGCACCGCTGTTTACATGACCCAAGATATCGGTACGGCTATAGACCGCTTCAAAGACTATCCAGATTTGCACGGAATGGTGTATACTGTCGGCAACGAGCAAGATTACCACTTCAAGGTCTTGTTCTTGATTTTGCAAAAATTGGGTAATACCTGGGCCAACAACTGCTTTCATTTGAGCTACGGCATGGTAGACCTCCCGAGTGGCAAAATGAAGTCCAGAGAAGGTACGGTTGTCGATGCCGACGACCTCATGGCTGAAGTGATCGAAAAAGCCAATGCCATGACCCAAGAAAGAGGTCATTTAGAGGGTTTAAGTGAGGCCGAACGCCAAGCGCTTTATACCCAAATTGGTATCGGCGGTCTCAAATATTATTTGCTAAAGGTGGATCCTAAAAAGCGCATGCTCTTTAATCCAGAAGAATCCATAGACCTCACGGGCAATACCGGGCCTTTCTTGCAATATGCCCATGCACGCATTTCAACTTTATTAGAAAAAGCAAGCTATCAAGCATCGGCTGTCGAATTGAGCACTGCATTGCGTCCAGAAGAAAAAGAAATCATTAAGCAACTTTCTTATTTTGAGCATGCCCTTCAAGATGCGGCAAAAGGGTACTCGCCTGCGCTTTTGGCCAATTATACTTATGAATTGGTGAAGTTGTATAATACCTTCTATCAGAGCGTCAAAATTGTGATAGAACCGGATCAAGAAGTGCGTCAGTTGCGTTTGGAGCTCAGTGCGCAAGTGCGTCAGACCATTGCCAAGGCCTTGGCTTTGCTCGGTATTGCAGCGCCAGCGCGCATGTAAAAAAGTACAGGTTTATTTTTTGCCAAAAATGACTTCGTCGGTCAGTTGGCGCACCATCACAAACAACTCATCTTTGAAGGTTTGCGCTTCGTATGTGCCGCGCTCAATCATGCGTAGTTTGTGTTCCCATTGGCCGGTTAGCTCAGGGCTTTTCAACATTTCGTAAGAAATTTTATCGATCAAAGACATGCCAGTCGGCGTAGCGATGAGGTTCTTTTTCTTTTTCTCGACGTATTGGCGCTTGAACAATGTTTCGATGATGCTTGCGCGCGTAGACGGTCGGCCAATGCCGTTTTCTTTCATGACTTCACGCATTTCTTCGTTCTCGACAAGTTTGCCAGCGGTTTCCATGGCGCGCAGCAAGGTAGCTTCGGTGTAGTATTTTGGTGGGCTAGTTTTACCTTCGTGGATATACGGCGCGTGAGGGCCGCTTTCACCTTTGGTAAAGAGCGGTAAAATTTTGTCTTCTGGGTTGGTTTGTTGTGCTTTGAGGTCGTCGTAGAGTACGCGCCAGCCTTTGTCCAGGACCTGCTTGCCGGTGGCTTTGAATTCAAGAGCCACTACTTTGCCCATAACGGTGGTATTCGAAACTTTACATTCTGGATAAAACACGGCAATGAAGCGCCGCACAATCAGGTCATAGACACGTTGTTCATCGGGGCTGATGCCCGAAGGCGCCACTCCGGTCGGAATAATAGCGTGGTGATCGGTGATTTTTTTGTCGTCGAAAATCTGCTTCGATTTCTTGATGGCTTTGCCGGCAAGGGCTTCTGTAAAGCGCTTGTAGTCGCGGAGCCCAGCGAGAATTCCAGGAATTTTGGGGTGGAGGTCTTCCGACAGATAGGTGGTGTCTACGCGCGGGTAGGTCACTAATTTTTTCTCGTAAAGACTCTGTACTTTATTGAGGGTTTCTTCGGCAGAGTAGGCGTAGTAGCGGTTGCCATCTACCTGTATCGATGTGAGGTCGTAGAGCCTTGGATTGCCTTCCTTGGCGTCTTTTTGTTCAAAGGACGTGACCTCGAAGGGCTGCTCGCTCAGGTAATCAAGGCCTTTTTGGGCTTTTTCTTTGGTTTTGAGGCGGTCTATCTGACAACTGAACTCTGTTTCTCTGTAAATGGTTTTGAGTTCAAAGAAGGTTTCTCCTTTAAAAGCATCAATTTCTTTTTGACGCTGAACAATGAGCGCGAGCGTGGGCGTCTGCACACGCCCCACGGAAAGGGTTTGCTTGTCTCGGCCGTATTTGCGGGTAAACAAGCGCGTGCCGTTGATACCCAAGACCCAGTCTCCGACCGCCCGAGCGTTGCCTGCGGCAAAGAGGCGGTCAAAATCACTCCCCGGCCTCAGTTTCTTGAATCCATCTTTGATGGCTTCTTCGGTCAGTGAAGAGATCCAGAGCCGCTTCACGGGTACTTTGCATTTGGCCTTGAGCAAGACCCAGCGCTGAATAAGCTCTCCTTCTTGCCCGGCATCGCCGCAGTTAATGACTTCTGTGGCTTGGCTCACGAGCCGTTCAATGACGTGAAATTGTTTTCTAGCGCCGTCGTCGCCACGCAGCTTGATGCCAAATTGCGCAGGTATAATCGGGAGGTCTTCGAGTTTCCAGTATTTCCAGTTGGGGTTGTAGTCTTCGGGGTCTTTGAGCGAACACAAGTGCCCGTAGACCCAAGTAACTGCATAACCATTGCCTTCGAGGTAGCCATCCTTGCGGTTTTTGGCTCCTAAAATTTCCGCTAAATCGCGGGCAACACTTGGCTTTTCGGCTATACAGACTATCATCGCTTACTTAAAGCGCTTGATGCCGCCCTCTAAGAATTGTTTATAAGAGTTGATGTCTGGGGTATAGCCAATGGCTTTGGTGAGGTCCTTTCCTTCGTGGTCTGTGACGACGTAAAGCGGTTGTTGGAAGCTTTTGTAGCGTGTCATTTGGTAGTCGGCCCATTTGTTGCCAACCGTACGGATTGGGCCACTGAGTTTAGACACGCGCTGCTCATTTGCAGGCAGCATTTCGCGGTCGTCTACATACAAGGAAATGATCACAAATTTCTTTTGGAGCATGGGGCGAATTTCGTCGTTGGTCCAGACCGTGCTCTCCGTTTTGCGGCAGTTTTGGCAGGCGTGGCCTGTGAAGTCGAGCAAGATCGGCAAGTTGCGTTTTTTGGCGTAAGCACGGCCTTTTTCGAGGTCGTGGAACACGAGAATTGAGCCATCGCCAACAGGGTGCATCTCGGCTGCAAATTGTGCGGAAATTGAGTCTTCTACCAAGCCGGTTTCTTGCCCGCCATTGACCCAACGGAAGTTGTCTTCGGAGTGCGTGCGCGGTGGTGCAATACCGTCGATGAGCGTAAGTGGCGCGCCGAACATTCCCGTAAAGAGGTACACAGAGAAGACCAATGCAATGAGGGCAAACATAAAGCGCGTGACGCTCAGTTTCTGCACAGGAGAGTCGTGAGAGAACTGCAATTTACCAAGAAGGTAAATACCCATGATAAAAAACAAGACGAACCAAATGCCTATAAACCACTCGCGGGTGAGGAGGTCCCAGTGGTAGGCGAGGTCTACAGAAGACAAGAATTTGAGGGCTAGTGCAAGTTCGGTGAGGCCGAGCACCACTTTAACTGAATTGAGCCAGCCGCCAGATTGCGGCAAAGAGTTGAGCCATCCTGGAAAAATGGCGAAAAGTGTAAATGGAATGGCAAGTGCCAATGAAAAGCCGGTCATGCCCACAGCCGGCGTGAGGTAAGAACCAGAAGTGGCTGCTTCAACAAGCAAACTGCCGATAATTGGGCCCGTACAAGAGAAAGACACCAAGCCTAAGGTAAAGGCCATAAAGAAGATGCCGAGGTAGCCACCGCGGTCTGCTTGTTGGTCCATTTTGTTGACCCAAGAATTGGGCAACTGAATTTCAAAAGCACCCAAGAAAGAGAAGGCAAACAGTACAAAAATACTGAAGAAGATGAGGTTCATCCAGACGTTGGTAGAGAGGTCATTGAGGCCGAGTGGGCCCATCATAGCAGTGAAAACCAAACCAAATGCAACATAAATGAGTACGATAGACGCGCCGTAAATGAGCGCCTTGAAAATCCCTTCGCGACGCGTTTTAGATTGTTTCGTAAAGAACGTTACGGTCATCGGGATCATTGGGAACATACAAGGTGTGAGCAAAGCCACAAGCCCTGCAATAAAGCCTGCAATGAAGATCACGACGTTGGAGTCTTTCTTTTTTTCATTTTGCTGGATCGGTGCCGGTGACTGATCCATGGTTGTTTCGGTCGTGTTGGTGTCGGTAGTTGCAGTTTGTGCCAAATCGCTGGTGTCTGCAGCTGCTGCAGTTGCGCCCGATGCTTTATAGCCACTGACTTTGAAATTAGCGGTGTAGTCGAATGGTGGCAAGCATCCTTCATGGTTGCAAAGTTGGAAAAACTGGTTACAACTCGCCTTGAAAGCGGCGTCTGTTAAAATTTCAATTTTTTGCTTGAAAACTACTTTGTTTTCAAAATACAAAGAGGTGCCGAGTTCATCTTTTTGCACCAATGGCGTGCCCACTTCAAAGGGTTTGCCAATGGTTTTGAAGTCTTTGCTCGCTTTGAATTTGAATTCGGGTACGATGCCGGTGCCGTCGGCAGCCATGGGGTCGTGTTTCAAAGAAAAGATGTGGTATTCAGGGATCAACTTGGCATTGAAAACCAAGTTGGCGTGGCTCTCGTCAATTTTTTCAACGGAATAGGTCCATTTGATGAATTGTCCCATTAAATCTTGGGCGCTGACGCTGAATGTCAGGCTAAAAAAGAGGATGCTAAGGAAAAAAGCTTTCATTGGTTTTAGTTTGGTTTTTTTAACTCTGAGGGACTCACCTTGATCTCAAAAGGGATGGTTTTGGGCGGCAAACAACGCTTGTCGTCGCAAAGCATGTAGGTGAGTTCGCCTTTGACTGTAGTTGGTTTTTTGACGAGAATGCGCTTGTACGTGTGAAAATCTTGCTCGTAGTAAGAAACTTCCGCTCCAAAATTAGCATCATAGGATTTTTTGGCTAGCGTACTGACTTCAAAAGGTTGTAATTCTTTTACGAGTTTGTTTTTTTCAAGTACAATTTGTGTTGGAACCGGACCAATACTTGGATCTAAATCAAGGGCGTATAGGTGCCAACCATTTTCGATTTTTGCACTGATTTGAATCGAAGACGGAAAAGCAACGTAAGCAAAAGTCCATTGGATTTTCTCTTGCCCAAAAGCCCAAGTGCTTATGAACGAGAAGAATACAAGTGATAGAAGTGCTGCGCGCATGGTTTTATAACTAAGAACTCTCGAAATTACAAAAAATATTGGCAACAAAATGTGCCGTAGCTTACCATTTCAGCCGTGGATCGGCAGCAATATCTTGCCCAACGGTATGGCCGGCCGCTAAATAAAAAGATCCGGCCATAGCGATCATGGCGGCGTTGTCTGTGCAGTAACTCATTTTTGGGATACTCACTGTCCAACCTA
>JBIKZM010000157.1:0-4240 GCA_044354735.1 Crocinitomicaceae bacterium | reverse complement strand
GCGGCCTTCGAGTTCGATAAATTCATCGACCAAGGCCTTTGCTTGGATAAAATCTGGATCGTTCATAATTTCTTTTGCATAAACGCCGCTAATGCTTCTGATTTTGGCTTGGTAACGGCCAAACACTTCTTCCAAAGCATCAGATATTTCGCCAAGTGTACAGCGCGCCTTTGCACAGCGCACGGCAATCTCTAACAAATTCCCTTCAGTTTGGGCAGCCGTTTTCAATTCAGACAATAACTGTTCTACTTCTTGCGCATTGCGCTGCTTCTTGATGTTTTCGAGTTGTACAATTTGTGCTTTTCTCACTTCGGTGTTGTCTACCTCTCGGATTTCAAGCTGACTTTCTTCAGTGGTTTGGTAGCGATTGACGCCCACAATGATCTCGTAACCTGCATCAATGCGCGCTTGTTTTTTGGCTGCGGCTTCTTCAATGCGCATTTTAGGAAGACCTGTTTCGATAGCCTTGGCCATACCGCCCAAGTTTTCGATTTCGGTCATGAGAGCCCAGGCTTCTTCGATGAGTTCTTGCGTGCGTTTTTCTACGGCTTGGCTTCCGGCATACGGGTCAATAAATTGCGTGATACCCGTTTCTTTTTGTAAAAATAGTTGTGTGTTGCGGGCAATTCTGGCAGAAAAATCGGTAGGCAAAGCAATGGCTTCATCTAAGGCGTTCGTATGTAAAGACTGTGTGCCGCCCAAGGCAGCAGAGAGTGCTTCTAGACAGGTGCGCGCCACGTTGTTGAACGGATCTTGTTCGGTCAAGGACCAGCCAGAAGTTTGGCAGTGCGTGCGCAGGGCCAGCGATTTGGTGCTTTTCGGGTCAAATTGTTGGACGAGTTTTGCCCACAATACCCGACCTGCTCTGAGTTTGGCCACTTCCGTAAGGTGGTCCATGCCAATGGCCCAGAAAAAACTGAGTCTTGGGGCAAAGTCATCTATGACCAAGCCAGTATTTAAACCTGTGCGGATGTATTCCAAACCATCGGCTAGGGTATAGGCAAGCTCAATTGCTGCGGTGGCCCCAGCCTCGTGCATATGATATCCCGAAATGGAAATGGAATTGAATTTGGGCATATTTGCCGAGGTGTAAGCAAAAATATCTCCAATGATACGCATCGAGGGCGCCGGTGGATAAATATAGGTGTTGCGCACCATAAACTCCTTGAGGATATCGTTTTGGATGGTTCCGCTCAATTGCTCACTGCTTACCCCTTGTTCGTGTGCACTCGCAATATAGAAGGCCATAATCGGCAATACCGCACCGTTCATGGTCATCGAGACAGACATTTCTTGGAGTGGTATTTGGTCAAAGAGCATTTTCATGTCTTCGATGGAGTCTATGGCAACACCTGCTTTTCCGACGTCGCCAATAACGCGTTCGTGATCGGAGTCATAGCCGCGGTGCGTTGCCAAGTCAAAAGCAACACTCAAGCCTTTCTGGCCTGCTGCTAAATTGCGTCGGTAAAAAGCGTTGGAAGCTGCTGCTGTGGAGAAACCTGCGTATTGTCTGATCGTCCAGGGCTTGGAAAGGTACATTGATGCATACGGGCCTCCTAAAAAGGGCGCCAATCCAGAGCGATACGTTTGGACCTGCGCTGGCTTTGTTTGTTCAGACCAAATGAGCTTGTGGTAAGATTTCAATTCTTTTCTTGACATCAGTTGGCGTGTTTTTCAAAAATTAAATAGGGTAAATCTAAAGCAGTTGGTAAGTCGGCCCAACTTGTTTTCTGGATCTCAAACTCATTAGGGAAGGAATTGATACCAATAAGTATAGTTTGTGCTGTTTCAAAAAGTTCGAGGCGCAATTGGCGCGTTTTTATAATTTGTTCGCGCAAGAATTCACGAGCAGATTCTTGTTGCGCATCGAGTTCGCAAAGGAAGTCCCAACTTTTCTGAGTGATTTGCAAAGTAAGTTGCTCGAGTGCATAAGCATTTTGAAGGGGGTCTTGAGTGCTTGAAAGCTGTGCTTCTTCATTGATGAGGTTGGCAATATTGAGTGCCATACGCTGGCTAAATGTACTTGAATCATTTTGGGATAATACATCATAGGGCTGCAGACACACAAAATGAGCTCCGCCCATTACAGCACTCAGCCCTTCTGTAGACATCCGCAGTAAATTGGTGTAAGGGTCTTCAAGACTTTTGTTGCAAAAGCCAGTTTTAGCGATGATTTTTACATCTATACGCACCTCATGGATTTGAGCGAGTTGCGCAATCAGGTGCTGCATGGCTCTGAATTTAGCAATTTCTACGAAATATTCTTTGCCAACGCCGAGCTCAACGTACAGTTTCAGGTCTTGCGGGTGGGCCTCTAGTAGCTGTTGCAAGTCCAAAAGGCCAGCTGCAAGTTCGGTGCTGCAATTGGCCCCAATTTGCTGGATATCAAAAGTGCTGATGAAATTTTGTGCAGGGCCATACTTGTGTAATGCAATGCAATGTGCAACATGTATTTTATCGACTACCTGTGTAAAATGAGTAAAAGCATCAGCGCTATCAAAATTTATCAAACAACTGATATATGCGATTTCAATTCCTGCAAGCAATTGCTCATAATTGGTTTGCGGCGAAGTATGATCGATATAAATGGCATCGGCACCCTGCATGAGCGCAGCCAGCAAGATCGCATTGCTTTGTTTTTCTGTTTGCGCACTAACAGATACCATGCGTTTCCAAGCGTTAGGTGCATGCTCTAGCGCAGGTAAATGTGGCGCTTCTAGTGAAGTAAGTGAAAAGGAAAGTTCTTCAATAGCTGATTGATATTGCAGTAATGAGGTGTTTTCCTTGAGTTCTTTATGTAATTGTGCTTGCCACGCGCTCAAAGAATTGGCTGAAAAGGGGATGGATACTTTAGACATAAAAATAAGTGTCCTCAAATATACTGAATCTCTTGTTCACCTGCTGAATTTACTGAATAGGATGTCTAAATGTGGGGCTAATTTTGAAGGATGACCAAAAGCTTATTTCTCATCATTTTATTGAGCAGCCATCAAAATGAATTGTTGGCACAAGTATTTCCCACTAGCCAAAAGGTTTTCATGTCTTTCGGTCTTTTGAATGCCATAGATGAAAATCAACAACAATTCAATCCGGCAGCCAGCCATCCAAAAGACCTAAGGGGTTATCATTTCAACGCTGCCACTCTTCTGCAAGTCCCCAATTTACATATCGGTTATTTCAGCATGTTCTATTCGCAAAAGCACACCACTATTTATCATGATTTAAGTGGTGTTTTTCATGCTGCGAACAATCAATTTCAAACCACTCATGCGCTTGCTTATGCAATCTATCCCGGATTTCATATTGGGCTGGGCTTGCAAGTTCAGCTGTATACTCAGCCCAAGTATTACGGAAATTTGCTCATGGTAAGCGCTCGCTTAGGTTGTCAGTACCAACTTGACAAGCGTCATTCTCTTTCGCTTGTACTCAATGAGTTTGGCCGCTCAGCACAGCAACAAATTTCCCTAGAACATGCATTCGTGATCAATGATCGTTTGTTTTTTGCGCAGGGCTTTTCTTGGAATCCGCAATTCAAACCCGCTTGTTATCTTACACTAAGCCAAAGTTTTACAGGTGCAAAAGTTCAATTTACCTGCGGTGTGCTCCCACAGCATTATGCCTTCTCTATTGCCATTTCTAAGCAAAAGAAATTCACATGGTTATTGGGCCAGAGCTGGCAAAGAGCTTACGGTCTTTGTTTTCAAATCGGACTAAATCTACATTAATGCGCTATTTCTGGCTTATTACTTTTACTTTTTTTTTTCACGATGGAACTGCTCAACTCGTTCAGGCAACTGCCTCGCTAGAGCAACAATATATTCCCATGGTAGCCACAGAAATAGAAAACCTTGTTGCTCAGCAATTGATTTCCCCGGCCGATGCGCAACAACTCTTGTTTTTTTTTGAGAGGGGAGGGGTAGTTCAAAATTTATTTCAATTACAAGGCTTACTCCAAAGTGATCTTTCAAGTGTCGTCAGTAGTTGCACTCATTTATTCGCGCCCGCTCAAAACGCTAAGCACCAGCATTTTTCTAGTGCTAAATTGGTTGGGCGCTATGAACTTCAATTCAATAGCCCGCAACTTACTGAAGACCATCAAGGCTATGCTTGGCTGCGCGACACCACCCATTTGGGTCCGGCGTTTGCTTTGCAACAACGTTTGGTAATCACTCAAAATACTTGGCGTTTTGGTGGGCAACTTGCCAAAGATGCCGGTGAACCTATATGGCACAAAAGTCCT
>JBIKZM010000156.1:0-4243 GCA_044354735.1 Crocinitomicaceae bacterium | reverse complement strand
ATGTTGTTGCTTTTCATGGTGATATTCTTTCATTATACTTAAGGCTTTGTTGATCTCCTTTCTACTCAATTTGTTGTTCTTTTTTTGATACGCATTGCCGATTACTATGATATTCCCTGCATCAAAGTTAACTATTTAGACAACATTAAAAAAGATTTTGATATACTTTTTCAAAGTTAAAAAGCAGTTAACTGATTACTTTCAGTGGAATTACGGACTAATCATCAAATCCATAAAGAATGAAAAGTTCCCGAAATTCCTAACCCACCCGAAAACTCCCCACCAGTACACCCGTCTCTTTGGACACCATTGCACTGCTTTCAAAAGGGAATTCCAAACTCACCAAGCCGCAGGTTTTGAGTAAAATGAACGCAGCGCTCAACTCGCTTGCTAACTCGCTGATGCCTTCATTGTGGCCAATCACCAGCAGGTCTTCTGCACATTGGAGTTGATTGATGATTTGCAGCATCTCGCCCGATGAGGCGAGGTATAATTCATCGATAAAAGTAACCGGAACGTCAGGAAACAACCCCTTGATTTCCTCTAAAGTTTGGCGCGTACGCACGGCGCTAGAGCATAAAATTTGACCGATCTGAAACGGATGGTTGGCATAAAACGCCTTGAATTCTTGTAATTGTTCGTAACCGCGCGGCATTAGCTCGCGATCAAAGTCTAGGCCTGAAGAGCTTGTGGGGTTGGTTTTGGCGTGACGAAGAAGATGGAGTTTCATATTTTTACTTTTTAAGCAACTTCACCATACTCATTCTCAGCCCTTCCGAGTACAAACTGGCGCCCTCACAGGTCATGTGGTGCGAGTCGTAGAAGTGCTTTGGGTTATGGAAATTCGGTGAAGAAATTACTTGAAAACCACGGTAAATCGGGTCTAGACGGTACACTTTGCCGAGTTCGGGTGAAATATTCAAAATCAGTTTGGCACCGTTGGCTTTGCAAAGCGCAGCAATTTGGTGTAGGGTTTCAAAGTCCGGAACGCGTTGGGTTTTGGTCACGGAGTCGAAACGGGTGAGGGCAAGGCTGTCGGTGCAGACAAAACCTTTGCCTGAGTACCTGCCGTAGGCGGGGTTGCTAATGATGTGGGCTTTGGATGGGACCACGCGCTTGGTGTAAAAATAGAGGTAGCGCAGCAAAAGTTTGGTATTTGGGTAGCGCACCACCAGTTGGGTTTTGAGCCAAGGGTACAGGCGCGAGTTGTAGACGAGGTCGTGGGCAGACTCCAGGCCCTCGAGGGCAATGACATCCGGGTAGATGTCGAGCAGGACGTAGTCTAATTTGGTTTTTTTGAAGGCGTCTTGGAGCAAGAAACAACTGATTTTGGGTGGTTGGCCGCTGCTGCCGTAGTTGAACCAATCAATATTTGTAGCTTTTGAGAGGAGGTGTGGGTTGATGTTGCGGTAGGCCGTGGAGCTCCCGATGATGAGGCCTCGTGCTTGGGTTGGTTTTTGGTGTGCCCAACTTTCGAATGCGTCTATGCGCGCAAAACTACTGCCCCAGTGCGTCATGTGGCCTAAGGTTTTTTGCTCTAGTTTGAGTGTGAAGTTCGTGGAAAGCGCAATCACGATGAGCCCGACCCAAATAAAGAGGACAAAAGCGAGTAGGGTTCGGAGGATTTTACGGACAAACTGGCGCATCAGAACTGAAAATAAATGAAAGACTGATGGCTACCCAATTTGAGCAAGACCGAGAGGGCAAATACAAAGTAAATGCCGTTGCGCAAAATGCGGTGAGCGGGCACACGCAACATGCGTTCGTTGTGGCGCAAATACCAATCGAGCAGTAAGAGCAGCGCTCCCCAAACCACTACGCTCATGCCTTGGATGCCTCCGTTGCTATTCCATTTGGTGAAGAGCGTTTGAAGGTACAGCGCAGCGTCGGTGAGGGTATCGGCCCTGAAGAATATCCAGGCGAAGGTCACGAAGGTAAAGGTGCCCAACATTTGAAAAAGTTCTTTCCAAGTTGGCAACATGCGATTTTGTGCCACCACATCAGTGGTATGTTGCCGGTTCTTATTCAGCAAAAGCAAAGGCAAGAAGCCGCAGGCGTGTATAAAACCCCAGACAATGAAATTCCAGCTGGCACCGTGCCAAAAACCACTGATTAAAAAGATGATAAACGTATTGCGGATGGCTTTGGCCTTCCCGTTTTTGGAGCCCCCGAGCGGAATATAGAGGTAATCTCTGAACCAAGACGAGAGCGAGATGTGCCAGCGCCGCCAAAACTCGGCGAGGTCTCGAGAGAAGTACGGGAATTTGAAGTTGCTCAGCAGTTCAAAGCCAAAGAGTTTGGCGGTGCCGAGCGCTATATCTGAATAGCCAGAGAAGTCACCATAGATCTGAAAACTAAAACCAATCGCGCCTAAAATCAGGGTATAGGAGTTGAGTTCGGCGGGGTTTTGGTAAATCTGGTCTACAATAGTGGCTAGGGTGTCTGCAATCACTACTTTTTTGAACAGCCCCCATAAGATCAGGCGGCAACCTTCGAGTGCTTGTTGGTAGCGAAAAGTACGGGCTTTTTGTACTTGAGGCAATAAGTGGTTGGCGCGTTCAATGGGCCCGGCCACTAACAAGGGAAAGAAACTCACAAAAACGGCGTAGTCCACGAAATTGCGCACAGGTTTTTGCTGGCTGCGGTAGATGTCAAAAACATAAGACATCCCGTGAAAAGTATAGAACGAGATGCCTATCGGAAGGGCAACTTTCAGCAAGTAAGGATTGGCTTGAAAACCGAGCAAGTCTAGGCCGTGCTGAACTTCTAAGGCGAAGAAGTTATAATATTTAAAAACCCCGAGGATACCAAGGTTATTGACAACGCTAAGCCACAAGAACAGTTTGGCTTTTTTTCGATTGGCGGCTGCCACCCCAAAGCCATAGAGGTAATCTAGCAGGGTGCTGGCCATGAGCAAAGCCATAAAAGCCCAACTCCACCATCCGTAGAAAAAATAACTAGCTGCTAAAACCAAAGCGTTTTGCCACTTCAAAGATTTGTTCAAAACGAACCAATAGAGTACAAAAACTACAGGCAGAAACAGAAAAAATTCGAAGGAATTGAACAGCATTTAGCCCAAAATTAGCAATTATAAGCTAGCATTGAGCAGCTGTAGCTTTTCGATGGCGTTAAAAATGGGGAGGTCGAGGTTTTGCTCTAAAAGCAAGAGGTGCTCCATGCGGTGGCAATCTGAGCCGAGAAAGTCTACAAGGCCCTTTTTGATGAGTTCTTCGGCCATTTTTTTGATGCCTGGCCCATAGTGCCCAGTAAGCGAGCCTAAATTGACCTGAATTTTGATGTTGCGCTCGCGGAGTTGCTCAACCTTTTCAAAGTCCCCGTGGTAGAATGGATAGCGCTCAAAATGCGCCAAAACAGGAATATAGCCAGCTACCTGTAGTTCAAAAAGCGCTTGGGCTTCGTATTGGCTGGCGTGCAGCATACTGTATTCCATCAACACATAATTGTTGCCAAAACTCAATATGTCTTTGGCTTTTATTTTGGGCAAAAGCGTTTCGTCGCAGTAGTATTCTGCAGCGGCCTCGAGCTCAATGGGAATTTGCAGTCTTTTGATTTCAGCCTGTACTTCAGCCAAACCATTGAGAATAATTTCGGGGGTATTGGGGTGCACCTCGCCTAAAATATGTGGGGTCGTGATCACTTTTCGGTAGCCCAGTTGCGCAAATTTGTTGAGCATGGCAATGCTGTGTTCCATGGTCGGCGCGCCGTCGTCTATTCCCGGTATAAGGTGGGAATGCATGTCGACACCCAACTCAGAGAGTTCGTAGGGTTGTTGCCGTTTTTTGGGTCCGAAAAGGGATTTAAGGATGCTCATTTTTTACCTTCCAAGATACATATTATTGTAATAATCTTGATAGGCGCCGCTCGTTACTTTTTCGACCCAATCTTGGTTGGCTAAATACCAATCTACGGTGCGTTCGAGGCCCTTTTCAAAGGTGAGAGACGGTTTCCAGCCGAGTTCGGTTTCGAGTTTGGTGGCGTCAATAGCGTAGCGTTTGTCGTGGCCGGCGCGGTCGGTGACGTACGTGATGAGCTTTTCGCAAGTGCCTGTTTCACGGCCAAGTTTTTGATCTAGGAGGCGGCAAAGGTAATGCACGAGTTCGATGTTGGTCCATTCGTTGAGGCCGCCGACGTTGTAAGACTCGCCGAGGCGCCCGTTGTGAAAAATAGTGTCTATAGCGCTGGCGTGGTCTTCTACCCAGAGCCAATCTCTGATGTTGTCGCC
>JBIKZM010000155.1:0-4246 GCA_044354735.1 Crocinitomicaceae bacterium | reverse complement strand
CTCAAAGATTGCGATTACCCAGCAATGAACTTTAATTTTCCTGGGGAATCGCAATCTTTGAGTGTAGGGCTTAAAATGGCCAAACTCCCGAATGCGACCTTGCGTTTAGGGCTCATGCATACCAACCAGCGCAACGCGTTGTCAACAGGGGGTTCTTACACCGAAACATTCCGCGTAGATACCTTAACAAGCTCACAAACCGGTGATCAATTTTTCATTGACTCTTTCAGTACGCACAGCTACAATGCTAATTATTCGCAAGAACAACTGCGTTTAGATGCCTCTTTGTTGTTTCGCTACAATGCGGACAAGCGCTGGAGTTTTTATGGCGGTATTGGCGCCAATTTTGGCTTGAGTTACAATGCGCAGACGCAAATCCATCAGCGCGTATCTCCTTACGGCGACAACTATGGATTTGGCCTATTCAATGACATCTTTTTAGCTGGCACACATGAGCAAGAAACTTTTGAAAACAAAGGTGGTTTTGGCTTCGGCGTGTACGCTCCGCTTGGTGTTGATTTTCAGGTGGGTAAAAAACGTGACTTCTGGATGCCCATCCATTTGTACATGGAACTGCGACCAGGCTTTAATGTGAATCAGATTGCCGGCTTGGGAACAAGCTTCAGTGCAGGCAATTTCTCCAACATCGGTTTGCGTTTTCACATTAAATAATTCATAAGTATTCTAAATAACAAGCCGAGAATATTTTCTCGGCTTTTTTTGTGTCAGAACCAAACTAAAAGGTAAATTTGTGGCGCAAAAGAAACCAACTAAAGTAACTTGTGTTACTCATTTAAAATAGTTCAATGGAAACAGCTTCAAACGCCAATTACCTACCCTTGCTACTTCAAGTTGCAGTAGCAGCCGGTTTTGTGATCTTCACGCTATTTGTCACTCACATCCTGACCCCAAGAATCAATTCTGCCCAAAAAGACGACAACTTCGAATGCGGTATCGACGCGCAAGGCAACGCCCGCTTTCCGGTCTCTATCCGTTACTTCATGACGGCCATTCTCTTTGTATTGTTCGACGTAGAAGTTATTTTCTTTTACCCTTACGCCGTTAATTTTTACGAACTCAAATTAGAAGGCCTTTTGGCTGTAATTATGTTCGTCGGATTTTTCTTGACCGGTTTTTACTATATCTATAAAAAAGGAGCATTAGAATGGGAAAAATAGAAGACCTCGAAACAATCAATGGGGAGGGCTATCAGCTCACCAACTTAGACAAAGCCATTGCGCTTGCACGTGCCAACTCTGTTTGGCCCTTGCCATTTGCCACTTCCTGTTGTGGCATTGAATTTATGGCCACTATGGGAAGCACCTATGACCTCTCTCGTTTTGGCATGGAGCGCATGTCTTTTACACCGCGCCAAGCCGATTTGCTCATTGTGGCAGGTACTATATCTAAAAAATTAGGTCCTGTGCTCAAGCGCGTTTACGAACAAATGGCAGAACCTAAATGGGTTTTGTCGGTTGGGGCTTGTGCGTGCTCAGGTGGTATATTTGATACTTATTCCGTATTGCAAGGCATAGACCGCATTATTCCAGTAGATGTTTATGTGCCAGGTTGCCCGCCGCGCCCAGAACAAATCATTGACGGCGTCATGAACATTCATGAACTCGTCAAAAAAGAATCCAACCGTCGCCGCTATTCTGAAGAATACAAGCATTTGATGGACAGCTACCAAATCGAGATTGATCAACATGGAGAATCAAAATAACCAAGCATACCTCACGGCTATCCAAGCTGCTTTTGGCGCAGATGTTTTGGCACATGAAGAAGCTTTTGGCATGCTCAACGTCGAGCTCACGCCCGAGCGCATCCACGAAGCCATCTCTTGGCTGCAACAGCACCAAGACCTCAGTGTCAATTACCTCACCAACATCGCAGGTATCCATTACCCAGAGTCGGCTGGTCGAGAATTTGCCGTTGTTTACCAATTGCACTCTTGGAAAAACAATTTGCGTTTGCGCATCAAAGCTTACTTGCCCAAAGAAAACTTGCATATTGCCACCATTACAGACCTCTTTGCTGGTGCCAACTGGATGGAGCGCGAAACCTATGATTTCTTCGGAATTCTTTTTGACGGACATCCGGATTTACGCCGCATCCTCAACATGGACGACATGGATTACTTCCCAATGCGCAAAGAATATGTTCTTGAAGACGCCACCCGCGAAGACAAAGACGACAGATTTTTCGGACGCAACAACAACGAATTATGAGCCAAGAACCAAAAGATGTAACACAGGCAGCTGACCCCGCCAATGTGGCCACCATTAATTTTGGCCCTACCCACCCCTCTACACACGGTATTTTTCAGAACGTCTTAAAAGTAGACGGTGAAAAAATCATTTCTTCCGAGCAAACAGTTGGTTATATCCACCGCGCTTTCGAAAAATTGGCCGAACGCCGTCCGTACAACCAAATCACACCGATCACTGACCGCCTCAACTACTGTTCGTCTCCGATCAATAACATCGGTTGGGAAATGACCGTAGAAAAACTCATTGGTGTAGACATTCCAAAGCGCGTGCAATATATGCGCGTCATTATCATGGAACTCGCCCGCATCGCCGATCACCTCATTTGCAATTCTGTCATTGGCGTAGATGCCGGCGCACTCACCTCTTTTTTTTACCCATTCTCTGAACGCGAAAAAATTTACGAGCTCTACGAAGAACTCAGCGGTGCACGCCTCACCACCAATATGGGCCGCATCGGCGGTTTTGAGCGCGACTTCACCCCTGTTTTTCACGAAAAACTCAAATCTTTCTTAAAGACTTTCCCGAAAGCTTTTGAAGAATTTGACAGCATGCTCGCGCGCAACCGCATCTTCATGGACCGCACCAAAGGAGCCGGCCCTATCTCGGCAGAGCGCGCACTTTCTTATTCTTTTTCAGGACCCAACTTGCGCGCCGCAGGCGTGGACTACGACGTGCGCGTCATGAGTCCGTATTCTTCTTACGAAGACTTCGATTTCATCATCCCGGTTGGTGTCAATGGCGATACCTACGACCGCTTTATGGTGCGTCAAGAAGAAATCCGCCAAAGTTTACGCATCATTACGCAGGCCTATAACAACCTACCAGAGGGCGACTACAAAGCAGACCTCCCCGGCTTCTATCTTCCTCCAAAAGAAGATGTCTATAACAACATGGAAGCCCTCATTTACCACTTCAAAATTGTGATGGGCGAGACCGAACTTCCTGTCGGAGAAGTATACCACGCCGTAGAAGGTGGCAATGGAGAATTAGGCTTCTACCTCATTTCAGATGGTGGCCGCACGCCATACCGCCTTCAATTTAGAAGACCTTGTTTTATTTATTACCAAGCATATCCAGAAATGATCAAAGGTTTGCCAATTTCAGACGCCGTTCTGACACTCAGCAGCATCAATGTCATTGCCGGAGAACTAGACGCCTAATATGAAAGCAGATCACCCACAAGCAGTCAACGAAGCTCCTATCGATTTCAGTGCCGACACCATGGCGCAAATCCACCGCGCAATCGGGCTTTTTCCGGAAGGCAAACAAAAAAGCACCATCCTCAGTATCCTGCATTTTGTGCAAGAAGAATTCGGTTGGGTAAGTGTTGGTGCCATGAACCGCGTGGCGCAAATCCTAGACATCCAAGCAATTGAAGTGTATGAGGTTGCTACATTTTACACCATGTTTCACCTCGATCCAGTTGGTAAAAATGTACTAGAAGTGTGCCGTACCGGGCCTTGCCAGTTGGTGGGTTCCGACGACCTCATTACCTATATCGAAGAAAAACTCGATATCAAAGTTGGAGAAACAACCAAAGACGGCATGTTTACGCTTAAAACAGTAGAATGCTTGGGCGCTTGCGGTTATGGCCCTATGCTCATGTGTAAATACAAGTTTTACGAGCACCTGAACAAAGAAAAAGTGAACGAAATGCTCGACGCCATGCGCGAAGCCTCAAATTCTTAAGCCAATGTCAAGAAAACTACTCATAGAACACGCAGAAGTTCCAGGAATTACTTCTTTTGAAACTTACCGCAAACACGGCGGCTATGCATCGGTAGAAAAGGCACTCAAAACCATGAGCCCCGAAGACGTCGTCGAAGAGGTTAAAAAATCAGGTTTACGTGGTCGCGGAGGCGCAGGTTTCCCAACCGGAATGAAATGGTCTTTTTTGGCCAAGCCAGAAGGTGTAGAACGCCACTTGGTTTGCAACGCAGACGAATCCGAGCCAGGTACGTTCAAAGACCGCTACC
>JBIKZM010000154.1:0-4248 GCA_044354735.1 Crocinitomicaceae bacterium | reverse complement strand
TAACCTAGACAAAGCAAGACGTTTGCTTTGGCCAGTGAAGCAAAAGTATGGCAACAAAATCTCTTGGGCCGACCTCATGGTGTTGGCAGGCAACGTGGCATTAGAGGAAATGGGTTTCAAGACCTACGGTTTTTCTGCGGGCCGCGCCGATGTTTGGGAGCCCGAACAAGATATGTATTGGGGTAAAGAAACCAAATTCTTAGATGACCAACGCTACAGCGACGGGCGCATGCTCGAAAATCCGCTGGCAGCAGTTCAAATGGGCCTCATTTACGTGAACCCAGAAGGCCCAAATGGCAATCCTGACCCACTATTGTCTGCCAAAGACATCCGCGAAACTTTTGGCCGCATGGGCATGAACGACGAAGAAACGGTAGCCCTTATTGCCGGCGGCCACACTTTTGGTAAAACACACGGTGCAGGGCCTGCATCTCACGTAGGTAAAGAGCCTGAGGGTGCAGCCATTGAGGAACAAGGCTTTGGTTGGGCTTCTAGCTACAAAAGTGGAAAAGGCAAAGATGCCATTACCTCTGGTTTGGAAGTCACCTGGACCACCCAGCCAGCGCGTTGGACAAACTCCTATTTTCAAATTTTGTTTGGTTACGAGTGGGAACTCACCACGAGCCCTGCCGGCGCCAAACAATGGGTAGCCAAAACTGAAGACAAAATTATTCCTGATGCATTTGATCCAAACGTGAAGCACAAACCAACGATGCTCACTACTGACTTAGCCCTGCGTTTTGATCCTATCTATGGGCCTATCTCCAAAAAATTCATGGATGACCCGAAGGCATTTGAAGAGGCATTCGCAAAAGCGTGGTTCAAACTCACCCACCGCGACATGGGCCCCGCAACGCGCTATGTTGGCCCTGAGGCACCGAAAGAAGCATTGTTATGGCAAGATCCTATTCCAGTACTTGATCATGCAATAATAGATGCTACAGATATCGCAAACTTGAAAGCACAAATCTTGAAGTCGGGCCTCACAACAAGTGAACTTGTAGAAACCGCATGGGCTTCAGCCTCTACCTTCCGCGACTCCGATCGCCGCGGTGGCGCCAATGGTGCGCGCATTGCACTCGAGCCACAGCGCTCTTGGGCAGTAAACAACCCTGCACAACTCACTAAAGTATTGGCGGTATACACACAAATCCAAAAGGACTTTAATGCAAAAGGCGGCGCCAAAAAAGTTTCTATGGCAGACCTCATTGTCTTGGGTGGCGCAGCTGCGCTAGAGCAAGCGGCAAAAAGTGCAGGTGTGGCTGTAAACGTACCATTTACGCCAGGACGCATGGATGCTACGCAGGCCCAAACTGATGTCAACTCTTTTGCCGTGCTCGAGCCTATGGCCGACGCTTTTCGCAACTACAAAAAGGCGCAATACACCTTTGCAACTGAAGAGCTGATGGTGGACAAAGCACAATTGCTAGGCCTAACTGCTCCTGAAATGACGGTTTTAGTGGGTGGCATGCGCGTGTTGGGCACCAATTTTGACGACTCAAACAAGGGTGTTTTCACTAAAAATGTAGGCGTGCTCTCCAATGATTTCTTTGTGAACTTACTGGATATGAACATCGTTTGGAAACCAATTGATGCAAATCAAGAAATTTTCGAAGGCCGTGACCGCAAAACCGGTGCTGTAATTTATACGGCTACACGTGCAGATCTAATTTATGGTTCTAACTCAGAATTGCGCGCAGTTGCAGAAGTGTATGGAAGCGCAGATGCCAAAGAAAAATTCATCAAAGATTTCATCGCAGCTTGGGATAAAATCATGATGGCAGACCGCTTTGAGTTGAAATAGATCATGTAGGGTGTGCATTATGAAATTTTAGCACTTTCTACTTTTTATCAAATAACCAAAATAAAGTCTTACCTTTTACGCAACCGCATGGAGCTCTAGTTCCAAGAAAAAACATCCAATAATATACATAAAAACACCCTCACGCTTCAACGTCATTCATATGAAAAAACACATCAAAAACATGGTGAGTCATGGTTGCATCAATCAAGTTGCAGGCATCCTTGTCGATATGGGTATTCCCATCCAAACAATTGAACTAGGAGAAGTTCATTTTGAAAAAGAAATAAGCTTGATCCAAGAGCTTGATTTTCAGTTTAAACTCCAGCAACTTGGATTTAGTCTTATTCGAGACCCCAAAACGCTGCTGTCTGAGCGCATCAAGTTGGTCATTATTCAAATGATCCATTATTCAGATGAACACATCAAGACCAATTTTTCAGTCTATTTAAGTGAGAAAACAAAGTTGAATTACACTTATTTGTCCAATGTTTTTCGGACGGAGAACAACATGACCATTCAGCAATTCATCATTACGCACAAAATCGAGCGCATCAAAGAACTGCTGCTGTATGGTGAATTGAATTTATCGGAAATCTCCTACAAAATGCATTACAGCAGTATTGCACATCTTTCCAATCAGTTTAAAAAAATAACGGGACTTTCACCATCGAAATATCGCCTCCTAGACGTGATTCATCGCATTCCACTCGAGGATATTGGCAAAGCTTTAGCTAAACCAATAATTCAGCGCAGTATAGCTTGATTTGCTCGCGTACAGCGGCAAAGGCTTCTTTGATTTCTTGTTCAGACCCTATTGCTTTAGCAGGGTCTGGAAAGTTGTGATGGATGCGTTTTGCTGTACTTGGAAAGATGGGGCAGCGCTCGCTGGCGTGGTCACAAACTGTCAATATCAAATCAAACGGGATATGCAGGTATGTATCGACATGATTTGAGGTATGGCCGCTGATATCAATGCCGTCTTCGGCCATTGTTGCAATTGCGCGCGGATTCACGCCATGGGTCTCTACACCTGCACTGTAAATAGTGGCTTTGTTGCCGTGAAAATACCGAAGATATCCTTCCGCTAACTGACTTCTGCAACTATTGCCGGTGCAAAGCACCAAAATGTTTTTCTTTTCCATTAGAAATATTTTTTCAGATATAAACTTGCCTTCACCAATAAAATCAAGGCTGGAACTTCCACTAAAGGGCCAATAACGCCTGCAAAGGCCTGGCCAGAGTTGAGACCAAAAACACCGATGGCCACGGCGATGGCCAATTCAAAGTTGTTTCCGGAAGCAGTAAAGGCGACAGTTGCGGTTTCTGGATAGCTTGCTCCGCTCCATTTGGCCACCAAAAACATCAAGAAAAACATAACGATGAAGAAAATCACCAATGGCAGGGCTATTTTGAGTACATCCAACGGCAATTCAGCAATTAATTGGCCTTTCAAGCTGAACATGACTACGATAGTAAAAAGCAAGGCATAAAGCGTAAATGGAGATATTTTTGGAATGAATTGGGTATTGAGATAGGTTTCTCCTTTGTTTTTTGTAATCCAATAGCGCAGTGAAACGGCAATTCCAAAAGGTAAGCCAAGATAAACACCAACTGTTTTGGCAACTTCCCAAAAGCTCAAATCAATTTGAATCGCGTCAAAGCCAAACAATGGCAGCATGACTTCAAGATAAAAATACGCGTAAGCCGAAAAGAAAAAAACTTGTAGCAAACTATTGATGCCTACCAAACCGGCCGCCAACTCCCGACTGCCCCCAGCGAGTTCGTTCCAAACAATCACCATGGCAATACAGGGCGCCAAACCAATAATGATCAGGCCTGTAAGGTATTCAGGTTCGTTCGAAAGAAAAGTAGTGGCTAAAATGAACATCAAAAAAGGCCCGACAATCCAAGTGATAAGCAGTGAAAGGCGCAATAACTTTCTGTTCTGAAAAACAACAGGTATTTTTTTGAAATCCACCTTCACCAAGGGTGGAATCATCATGATGATCAGGCCAAGGGCCAATGGAATATTGGTGGTGCCTACGGAGTACCGATTGATGACTTGATCGATACTCGGAAAAATATTGCCAATGGCCACGCCGATTCCCATGGCTAAAAAGATCCATAAGGTCAGGTAGCGGTCAACGAAGTTGAGTCTTTTGTTTTTCATATCCTCTTGAATTAACAACAGCCTGAGCCTGGGCTGCAACTGGTTTTTACTTGCATTTCTTGCGGTAAGAGCTCCTCTGGGATGCCACAATGCCCCGGTGCCAAACAAGTTGTTTTTTTACTTGTAAATTGAAAGCCAAAATCTTGAGTGCTCAAGCGATGATCGGTGTCATTTGCGAGCCAGATTTGCATGGTGGCTTTACGCTCTTGGCGCACAACCCCGCCGCAATCAACGTAGTTTTTGAGCACAAGGCCGATTTCAGTGATGTGGTAAT
>JBIKZM010000285.1:0-4259 GCA_044354735.1 Crocinitomicaceae bacterium | reverse complement strand
GAACAGTATAAGAACCTGCATTCAATACGGTGATGCTCTGCGTAGTGGCTCCATTGCTCCAAGCATAACTAGTAGCAGGGCTAGCCGTTAATACAACGGTGTTACCTTGACAAATAGTAGTTGGGCCAGATGCCGTAATGAGCGCTGTAGGAAGCGCAATTTGCGTCACAGCTGTTGCGGTACTCGCGGCCACACAACCATTTGTTGCAGTGACTTGCACTGAATAGTTTCCTGGAGCATTCACATTGATTGTTTGGGTAGTTGCACCGTTACTCCATAGATAAGAAGCTGCAGGGCTCGCGCTCAATTGCGCAGCGCCACCGGCACAGTAACTCACAGCTGAACCTTGTAAAATACTAACCGTTGGCAAGGCATTGACCGTCACGGCTGTTGCTGCAGACGTCGCGGCGCAACCGTTGGCAGCCGTTAAAGTAACGGAATAAGATCCGGCAGTGGTGGCAATGATACTAGCCGTTGTGGCGCCTGTACTCCAAAGATAAGAAGCGGCAGGAGCTGCTGTGAGGGTAACCGAACCACCCTGACAGAATGAGGTAGCACCACTATTGCTGATTGTTGCAAGCGGCGCTGGCGCTACACTTACTGGATAAGTCACGGTATTGCTACAGCCGTTGTTATCTGTGTAGAGGTAAGAAATGGTAGTTGTACCTGCGGCCAAACCACTCACCACACCAGAGGTGTTGCCGATCGTGGCGGCATTTAAATTAGAAGAAGTATAGATACCTCCGGTCATGGCATTCGCCAATTGAATCTGAGTATTTGCACATAAGCTCGAAGCACCAGTAATTGGTGTCACAGTCGGCAATGGATTGACCCCAACAACTTGGTTACTTGAAGTAGCTGAACAGCCAAAAGCATTGGTAACCGTGACGGCATAAGTGCCAGCGGTAGAACTTGTGATACTTGGTGTAGTGGCACCAGTAGACCACAAATAAGTGTAGCCATTGCCTGAAGTTGCATTTAAGGTCACTTGCCCACCGGTACAGAATGTAGTAGGCCCAGATGCGGTAATTGCAGCTTGCGGAACAGGATTATATGATACAAAGATTGTCGCCGAAGTTGCCGAACAACTACCCGTACCCACATTCACAAAGTAAGAACCTACCGTAGAAACAGTGATCGACTGTGTTGTCGCACCGTTATTCCAAAGGTAGGATGTTGCTGGCGCTGCAGTAAGTGTCACGCTAGATCCCTGACAAATGGTTATTGGTCCACTTGCAGAGATAGACGCAACAGGCACAGGTGTAACGGTGACCACCCCAACCGCAGAGGTTGAAGTACAGCCATTAGAACCTGTCAGTGTAACTGAGTAAGATCCTGCTTGATTCACCGTTATGGTTGGGCTGGTTGCACCATTGCTCCATAGGTAAGCCGCAGCTGTTCCGGTTGATAGCGTCACTGATGAACCATCACAAATATTGACAGAAGCACCAGGATAGAGCGTTGCGTTTGGCGCGGGATTCACGTTAACTTGAATGCTATTCGAAGTTGCGCTACAGCCAAAGCTATTGCTGATCACGACAGAATAAGCACCTGATGCAGTTGCGGAAATACTTTGCGTAGTGGCACCATTACTCCATAAATAAGAAGTGCCGGCGTTGGCAAGGAGTGTCACCGAGCCACCTTGACAGAAGGTAGTGGCGCCTTGTTGTGCAATTGCTGCACTCGGCGATGGAGCCACCGTAAATGTTTGCGAAACACTATTGCTACAACCAAAAGCATTGGAGTAAACATAAGTGATTGCGGCAGAACCCGTTACTCCTGGTGTAAGGGTACCAGAAAGTGTCGAAACGTTCAATACCGTACTATTGCTCGTCGAGAAAATACCTCCAGAAATCGCATGCGAAATTGTTGGAGCCGTTCCCTGACAAACAGTAGTAGATCCGATGATAGGTGTTTGTGCTGGCAACGGATTCACGGTTACAACTGCAGGTGTACTAGTAGAAGAACAACCGAATGCATTCGAAACTGTTAACGTGAAGCTTGCAGATTGCGCGGTAGAAACACTCTGAGCAGTGGATCCGTTAGACCAACTGTAGGTAAAGTTGTTACCTGCTGGTGCAGTAAGGGTTACGCTACCACCATCGCAGAAACTGAGTGGCCCATTGGCCGTAATTGCCGCGCTTGGCACCGGATTGATCGTGATGCTGGTTGCTGAAGAAGTAGCCGAACAACCATTGTTGGTAACAACCACCGAATAAGCACCTGAAGAGGAAGCAGAAATGGATGGTGTAGTAGCACCTGTATTCCAAAGGTAAGTATAACCAGCTCCACTATTGGCAGAGAGCGTCACGGAGTTACCTTGGCAAATAGCCGTTGAGCCCGAGCTCGAAATTTGAGCAAGCGGTGTCTGATTGACCGTTACCACAATTGGTGCCGTAGTGGCCGTACAACCATTAGAACCTGTTAAGGTTGCAGAATAGCTGCCGGCGTTAGAAACAGTAATTGTTGGTGTATTGGCACCTGTACTCCATTGATAAGCTGCGGCAGTACTTGTTGAAAGCGTAACTGTAGTACCCGAACAAATCGTAACGGCTGCTCCTGGATAAACCGTTGTATTTGGCAATGCATTAACAGTTACATTGACGATGTTAGAAGTTGCACTACAACCAAAAGAGTTGGTCATGACTACATTATATGCACCAGAAGTAGTTGCTGTAATGTTTTGCAGTGTAGCGCCGTTGCTCCATAAATAAGTTGTTTGTAGTGCAGAAGGTGCAGTAATTGACACACTACCTCCCTGACAGAAAGTAGTTGCACCACTTGGCGTTGCACTAGCTGTCGGTGTTGGATTGACAGTGATATTCGTCTGAACGCTATTGCTACAACCAAATGCATTGGAGTAAGTGTAGGTCACAAGTGTTGTACCCGGCGCAACTGGTGTAATGGAACCTGAGGTCTGCCCGATTGCTGCCACGGCCGTATTGGAAATGCTATAAATACCACCACTCACTGCATGAGAAAGATTTGCCTGGCTACCCATACAAATTGTACTTGGGCCACTCAAGGCAGAAATTGCAGGCAATGGATTGACCGTTACACTCACTGGTGTGGAGCTTGCCGTACAACCAAATGAGTTGGAAACCACAACGCTGAAGGTTCCAGAAACCGCCGTACTCACTTGCTGAGAAATGGAACCGTTACTCCAGACGTAAGTGTATCCGTTGCCGCTTGGCGCGCTCAAAGAAACCGAACCTCCATCGCAGAAAGTAAGTGGGCCGCTCGCTGTAATTTGCGCAGAAGGCACAGGCACCACGTTTACAGATGTAGCCTGAGAAGCGCTGGTACAACCATTGTTGCTCACACTTACGTTGTATGCACCTGAAGCGCCAACTGCAATGGTTTGCGTGGTAGCGCCATTAGACCAAAGATAGGTATAGCCCGTGCCCGTTGAAGCCGTAAGACTCACGGTAGATCCTTGACAAATAGATGTTGCACCCGAAGCCGTAATTTGAGCAGCCGGCAAAGAAACGACGGAAACAGTTGTTGGGGCTGATGTTGCTGTACAACCATTTGATCCAGTTAGTGTAACGGTGAAAGTACCGGCAGCGTTCACGGAAATGGTCGGTGTAGTGGCACCGTTGCTCCAGGAATAGGCAGCAGCCGAACCCGTACTGAGCATGACAGATGAACCCGCACAAACATTGACGTTGGCACCTGGTAAGATGTTCGCGTTTGGTAGGGCATTGACCGTAACTGCGACAGGAAGAGAAGTTGTTGAACACCCACTTGCATTGGTAACCGTCACGGTATAAGCACCTGAGGTAGTCGCTGCAATAGTTTGGGTAATGGCGCCATTGCTCCAAAGGTAGCTAGCACCGCTGTTGGCACTCAAGCTCACCAACCCTCCTTGACAGAAGGTGGTTGCTCCAGCAGAAGTAATTTGCGCAACTGGTGCTGTGTTGATGGTCACGGTTGTGCTTGCTGAACCCGGAGTGGTGTTCAAACAACCAGGAATATTCGCTACGTTGTAGGTAATGGTGGCCGTACCTGCTGCGGTTGGCGTTACCAAACCTGATGTTGTATTGACATTCAACACGGAAGTGTTGCTCGAAGACCACAAGCCATTGGCCGTAGCACTTGTAAAGTTGTAGCTACTGCCCACACACAAGTTACTCGATCCTAGAATGGCCGCAACTGTAGGCGCTGGCGTCACGGTAATGGTGAGCGGTGCTGATGTAGCCACACAACCGTTGTTACCTGTAACCGTAATGGTGTAGTTACCACTAGTTGAAACAGTG
>JBIKZM010000010.1:0-13049 GCA_044354735.1 Crocinitomicaceae bacterium | reverse complement strand
CGTTCGATGAGCGTAATCCCCACTCACCTCATGCTCACCGTTTTTTCGATCAGTCATTTGGCTTATTTACTCTCTCTTCCTGAACTTCCTCATTTCAATGCAGGCGGCAGGGGCCTCCTCCTATTTGTGGTGTTCTTGACCGAAATGAATGATGTATTTCAATTTACTTGGGGCAAACTACTAGGTAGACATAAAATAATTGAAAAAATCAGTCCGAACAAAACCTGGGAAGGCTTTATTGGCGGCATCATCAGTACAATATGCGCCGCATTTCTCTTGCGTTTCCTCACGCCATTCACCACCGTTGAAGCACTCGGCGCAGGCTTACTTATTGCCTGCATGGGTTTTGTAGGTGACATCATTGTTTCGGCCATCAAGCGCGACTTCGGACTCAAAGACACCGGCACTGCCATCAAAGGACACGGCGGCATCTTAGACCGCATTGATTCATTGGCCATTAGCGCGCCGTTTTTCTTTTACTACGTCTACTTAATTTGCTATTGGTAAATGAAGCATTTGTTGTTGATCTTCATATATAAGTTGGCAATGCCTGTCCTGTTGAGAATAGTTGGCGTTGGCATCCGCAATAAAGGCGCTTTTCAAGGACAAAAACAATTTATCGTTGTCGCTAATCACAACAGCCACATAGACACCATGGCCCTGATGTCGAGTATCCCTGCCAAAGTCCTCAACAGAACACATCCGGTAGCGGCCGCTACTTATTTTGGCAAGAAAAGCTGGCTTGCAATGATCTCTAAGCTATTTGTCAATACTGTTTTGATCAAACGCAGCGAAGAAGGCGGCGAATCCACGGCCTTAGACGCGCTAGACAAATGCCTTTCAAACGGCCATTCGCTGCTCATCTTCCCGGAAGGATCTAGAGGTGAACCCGAAAAAATGCAAACTTTCCGCAAAGGTATAGGTGTTTTACTCCAACGCAACCCACACATCCCCTTTGTTCCAGTTTACATCCAAGGAACAGGCAAGATTCTACCGAAAGGAGAAAGACTCATCGTTCCGTACGATGCGCAGGTCACTATTGGTGAAGCGCAACTCGTGAAAGCCAAAGAAATAGAATTGATTCTTGAAGAAGTAAAAGAGGCCATCTTAGCCTTAAAGGATTACAAATAAATATAGTGTAATATTTCCCTACTTTTATTCCATGATTTTACGGACAAGCCTCCTCATTTTTTTGATTATAGCCCAGATCCATATTTTTGGGCAAACGTTTCAAATTGACTTTACGCAAGGTGGCCAAACCTTTCGCGGAGATTCAGCACGTGTTATTCAACTTAAAAAACAACCTTTTATCATAGCAGTTGAACTCGATAGCCTAGACGGTGTTTTTGCTCATTGTAGCGCAAGACCAATTATCGCCTACGGTGCTGAGAAAAGGAAAATTCCTGACTTTGAGAATATTGGATGGAAGGTGACTTTTGAAACTGAATTCAATAAAGACAAAGAGCTCTTCTTGAATACAATCAATGATTATTGTTATTGGTTTTATGATGCGCAAGTAGATTGGCATCGCTTTGATTCGTCAGTTGTGGTGAAAGGTAATATGGTACAGGCGCAAAGGACTGTGCACCAATTTTATGATATCGAACAAGGAAAGAATTTGCCCCTAACGGGAGTTCAGAAAAAACTATACTTGACGTTTTTTTCGATCAACGAGTCGTTTAAGGAGCAGAACGCCGTTTTGAACCAAGTGCAAACGTATCAACTTATTTTCGAAGACTAGGGTAGTCTTCTTGCACGCAACGCGCTACGATCTTTGCGCTGTTAATGGCCAGCGGAATGCCGCCGCCCGGATGGACGGTTACGCCGGCAAAATAGAGTCCTTTGATTTTTTTGGAAAAATTAGGGTGTCTGAGAAAAGCTGAAAAAGCGTTATTGGAGGCGTTGCCATAGATAGAGCCTTGCTTGCCGCTGTAGCGCGCGTCAATCAAGCGCGGTTCGTTGATTTGCTCTGCCTCGATCAAGGGTTCGATATCAAGCGCTAGGGCTTTTGAAAGTTTAGTTAAAATACGCTGGCGCAACAATTGAATTTCGCTGTCCCAGTCTTGACCTACATTGATGGGTGCGTTCACCATGACAAACCAGTTTTCTTTACCTTCTGGTGCATCACCTTTCTCCACTTTGGAGGAAATATGGACGTAAACTGTTGGGTCTGGGTGGAGTGTTTTGGTTTCAAAAATAGCCTTGAACTCTGATTGATAGTCTTCGGAAAAGAAGATGTTGTGGACACCAAGCGCGGGGAACGGGCGGCTGATGCCCCAATAAAAGACCACTGCTGAGCTCGACTTTTCTTGTTTGAGTAAAAAACGCGGGGGCTTTATAGTTGGCAACAAACGCTCGTAGGTATAATGGATATCCATATTCGAAACCACCAGATCGAAATCATAACTTCCATTGCTTGTTTTCAAACCTGTTAGGGTGTTGTTTTGCTGTAAAATTTCGAGCACGCGCTCGTTGGTATGGAACTTTACACCAAATTGAGCAGCGAGTTGGTGCGCCCTGCGTGTGATTTGCACCATACCGCCAACAGGCATGGCTGGGCCTTCGTTGAACTCTAATTGCGAAATGATATTGAGCATGGCTGGCGCCAAATAAGGTGAGCTGCCGTTGTAGGTTGCCAAGCGATCGAAGATTTGAATGGTTTTGGGATGCTTGAAAAACTTTTTGTTTTGCCCATGCATGGTCTGATGCAAACCATATTTGAATAGCCTAGAAAGCGCTTTATATAATGACTTTTTGAAAAAATTCTTGAAACGATGCAAAGAGACCTGAATAAAGACCGGATAAATAGCCTTGTAATTGGCTTCCATGTTGGAGAGGAACTGCAGCGCAACAACTGGATCTTCTCCAAATTCGGTTTGTAGGGTGTGGGCTACCTTTTCTTTGTGAACAGGCAACACTACTTGTTGGCCATCATTGAAAAAATAACGACAGGACTCTTCTAATGCGCAATAAGGGAAGTTTTGCTGTGGATCTAGTGATTGTAGTAATTCTTCTAGTAATTGAGGTTCTGTAAATACCGAAGGGCCCATGTCAAAGCGGAAACCTTCTATGTGTTGTTCGACAATTTTACCTCCAATGATGGCGTTGGCTTCAAAAACAGTGACCTCGAGGCCTAATTTTCTGAGTTCAATGGCACTCGCTAAAGCACCAATGCCAGAACCGATGATTCCTACCTTCATTTGCATATTACAAAATTCAGCCAAAAATGTTCTCAAAACCCAATACTGACGGGCATTTTAGCTTGCTTTATCAACAAAATGACCATTTTTTCAACATTATTGCATTTTTTTCAATCGGAATCCTTTGACGGCATTGATATTCCGATATATTTGTTTTGATAATTTATTACTAACTGATTAAAACAAATTAATTATGAACAAAGCAGAATTGATCGACGCAATCGCAGCGTCTGCAGGATTGTCTAAAGCTGATGCAAAACGCGCATTAGATGGTTTCGTAAGCGCAACAACTGGCGCATTGTCTAAAGGAGATTCTATCTCATTGGTAGGTTTCGGTTCTTTTGGTATTTCTAAAAGAAACGCACGCAATGGTCGCAACCCAAAAACTGGTGCTGTGATCCAAATTGCTGCAAAAAATACAGTTCGTTTCAAGGCAGGTGCAGACCTTTCTAAAAACGTTAACTAATTCAGGTTTTCTGAAATAAAAAGGGCTGTCTCGGTGAGACAGCCCTTTTTTTATGCCCAATACGCAGGCGCTTCTTTTATGTAGCGCTTTGCTTTGGAATGATTTTCCAAAATAAACATGGTAAAAAACGCTTCATATAAACGGCAATCAGTTCTTTACCGCCAATCAAGACCTCTCTCTTCTCTTTAGCCAAAGCGCTAAGCATTTGTTGAACGCAGCTATCTACTGGCATTCCGGATGCTTGGTTGCGGTCCATGGTGCCATGTGCTTGGCCACTTGCCGTGAGTGCACTTTTAGAAATTGGGGTATTGATTTTGCCGGGATAAGCGAGCGTGACTTTGATGCCATTTGGCGCTTCTTCCATAGCCAAGCTTTCATAATAACCAACCAATGCAGCCTTTGATGCGCTGTAAATAGAGCGCAGGTGGAAACCAAATTTGCCAGCAATGCTGCTCACGACCAAATATTGGCCACTTTTTTGCTTTCTAAAAATCGGTAAAACTGCTTTTGCTAAGGTGATGTTTCCAAAGAAGTTCACTTCCATCAGTTGCCTATTCACCTCCATTTCGGTTTCATGCGCACTGGCTCTTTGAGAAATACCGCCATTATTGATAAGGATATCTATTCTTCCAAATTTGGCGAGAATTTGATCGGTAAAGTTGCTTACATCGTTGAGTTGACTCAGATCTAAGGGAAGAACCATATGTTGATCTGGGTTGGATAATAGGTCTTTTAGCTCATTTAATTTCAATATATCTCGTGCAGACAGCACTAATTTAGCATCTTGTTTGGCCAGTTGTATGGCCAATTCGGCGCCGATTCCGGATGATGCACCGGTGATCCAGATGACTTTATTGCGATAGTATGCGGACTGATTCATGTACCAAAGATAAATGATTCGTTGGGCGCGTGAATGCGATTTCTTACTTTTGAAAAAAATTGACATGAATCCTGCAACCTTATTATCGGAATTTCAAGAAGCACAACAAGTTTTATCGGACTTCAGTACCTCCGAAAATATGCAAAAAATTGCACAAGGAATTGCCATCATGCATACCTCCTTGGCAAATGGTCACAAAATCATGAGTTGTGGCAACGGCGGTTCTATGTGCGATGCCATGCATTTTGCCGAAGAACTCTCTGGGCGCTACCGCAATGACCGCCCTGCGCTTGCCGCGC
Source organism: Crocinitomicaceae bacterium (assembly GCA_044354735.1). Classification (GTDB taxonomy): domain Bacteria; phylum Bacteroidota; class Bacteroidia; order Flavobacteriales_D; family Crocinitomicaceae; genus UBA952. Next base: position 8,204 of record JBIKZM010000010.1, on the reverse strand, counting down.
TTTCTATCTCCGACCCCTCTCACCTCTCTTGCGTAGCCAACGACTACGGCTATGCGCACGTTTTTGAACGTTATGTACAAGGCTTGGGGCAACCCGGCGATGTCTTGTTGGGTATTTCTACCTCTGGATCTTCAAAAAATGTGATTTTAGCTGTTGAGGCGGCCAAGGAAAAAGGCATCCATACCATTGTACTGACCGGTAAAGACGGTGGTGAGTTGGCCAAAATAGCGGATTTAGAAATCAGGGCGCCCTATAGCCCCTTTGCAGACCGCGCGCAAGAAATCCATATCAAAGTGATTCACGCCTTTATTCTGGGCCTTGAAAAAAGCTTCGGTTATTGATTTAAGTATTGGAGGGATTCAACTTGGAGTGTTTTCTACTGTAAGTAAAGTAGATGACCAAACCAATCAGCAACCAAATACCAAAGTAAATCCAATTTTGTAGCGGAATTTCGCTCATCATGTAAAGGCAACTCAATAACCCCAAGCATGGAATCAGTGATAATTTCTTCGGAACGCTTACAATGGTTAAAAAGAGCGCAAAGGACCAAAAAATAAGCGAAGGAATCTTTTGACCAAAAGCGGCCCAATTTTCAAATTGGAAATAATTGATAAGGTCATTTGAACTGTAAAAATAAACAAGGGCACCCAAGAATACAAAAGGGAGCACAAAACCGGCATTCATGTAGGGTGTTCGAAAAGAACCCCGCTCTACATCGGGTTTATTTTGCAAGACCAACACACCACCACATACCAAGACAAAAGCAAATAAAGTACCGATGGAGCACAAGTCAGTGACCATGGTGAGGTTCATGAAAAGCGCCGGTATAGCGACGACAAAACCAACAACTATGGTTGCAAACGAAGGTGTTTTGTATTTAGGATGGATTTTTGAGAAGCGCTTAGGCAGCAAACCATCTCGGCTCATGCTCAGCCAAATGCGCGGCTGCCCCATCTGAAAAACAAGCAAAACCGAAGCCATTGCCACAACGGCTGAAATAGAGATAATGAAGGTCATCTTGGGCTGATTGATTTGCTCAAACACAAACGCCAAGGGCTCTCCAACCGCTAATTGGTCATACGGGACAATACCCGTTAAAATCAATGCAATAACAATGTATAAGACCGTGCAAATGATAATGGCCCACATCATGCCCCTCGGAAGATCGCGCTGCGGGTTTTCACACTCTTCTGCAGTTGTAGAAATGGCGTCAAAACCAATGTAAGCAAAGAACACGGCCGACACGCCTTTGAGTACCCCACTCATGCCTTCTGGCGCAAATGGTGTCCAGTTATTCATGTCGATGTAAAATACCCCAACGGCTATCACCAAAAGGATGACCGCCAATTTGATCACCACCATCGCATTGGAAGCATTTCGGCTTTCTTTGATGCCGCGATACACCAACCAAGTGATCAAGACAATGATAAATAAAGCAGGAATATCGAGTACCAAATGAAAAGAGCCTATACGCGGCGCGCTCATCCAAGCCTGATATGCGTCTGATAATTGCGGTGTAAGCGTAGAAAGATCAGCTCCTTTAGCCACTATAAGTTGGGCTTCTTGAAAGCCGCGCGAGGCGCTGAGGTAATCCATTTGCATCCAGGCCGGAAGGTATATTCCTTTTAAGCCAATTGCCTCAATATGAATTTGTTCTAGCATTGTAGTTAAATAATCACTCCAAGAAATAGCAACTGTGATATTGCCAATGGCGTATTCCATAATGAGCGCCCAACCGATGATCCAGGCAATGAGCTCTCCGAAAGCTACATAAGAATACGTGTAGGCCGAACCAGACACCGGAACCATTGAGGCGAACTCTGCGTAGGCAAAAGCGGCAAAACCGCTGGCGAGCGCCGTAAAGAGAAAGAGAAAAACAACAGCCGGGCCACCTTGAGCCGATGCTTGCCCGATGGTAGAAAATATACCTGCACCAATGATTGCCGCTATGCCAAAAGCAATCAAGTCGCGGATTTTGAGGTGTTTATTTAGGGTTTGGCCTTCGGCACTGGCTTCGTTTGCACGTACCTGAGCCATAATGGAGGCAACGGTTTTCTTTCGGAATAAAGAGTTTTGGGACATTCACTTGTTTTTAAAGCACTAAAAGTAAAGAAATTTTACCTTTGCATATGGAAAAATTTATCACGGTTAAGGGCGCGCGCGAACACAACCTCAAAGGCTTGGATGTGCGCATTGCGCATGGCAAACTTACCGTGATCACCGGCGTATCGGGATCGGGCAAATCTAGCTTGGCATTTGACACCATCTTTGCCGAGGGGCAGCGCCGCTTTATCGAGAGCATGTCTGCCTATGCGCGGCAATTTCTCGGCCGCCTAGACAAACCTGCTATTGACGACATCAAGGGGCTGTCGCCAGCCATTGCCATCCAACAAAAAGTAGGCTCCGGTAACCCCAGATCTACGATCGGTACCAGCACCGAAATCTACGACTACCTTAAATTGCTATTTGCCAGAATTGGCACCACTTACTCACCTGTCTCAGGTACTGCAGTTCACAAACACCAAACCAAAGATGTGCTGCATTTTTTAGACACCAATTGGGCAGACGCGCCATTTGCCATTCTATACGCACTTGCATTTACTTCAACTGAAAATTTAAATAAAAATATTGAACTTCTTAATAAAGAAGGTTTTACACGTATATTTTTTGACAACTCATTTGTTTTAATTGACGACATCTTTCCTTTTGAAACACCGCCAACAAATCTGTGGGTTGTGGTGGATCGCCTCAAAAATGAAGCGCGAGAACTCCCGCAACAAAGCAGGCTTTCCGAAGGCATCGAACGGGCCTTTATTGAAGGCAAGGGAGAATGCAGTCTGTACAACGCTACTACCCAAGAATTCAAAGGATTTAGCGCGCTTTTTGAGGCCGATGGCTTGCGCTTTGAAGAACCCACCACCCCATTTTTTGCCTTCAATAACCCTTACGGAGCCTGCAAAAAATGTGAAGGTTACGGCATGACGCTCGGCATTGACGAAGAACTTGTTATTCCCGACCGCAATAAAAGTGTTTACGAAGGTGCTATTGCTGCTTGGAAAGGCGAAAACATGCAAGAGTACTTGCAAACTTTGCTTTACCAAGCCAGCAAATTTGATTTCCCCATCCACCGCCCTATACAAGAACTCAGCCCCGCACAATACGCGCTACTCTGGACCGGAAATAAATATTTCATTGGTTTAAATGAGTTCTTTAAACAAATTGAAAGCCAGACATATAAGATACAATACAGAGTCTTATTGTCTCGCTATCGCGGTAAAACCATCTGCCCCGATTGCAACGGCACGCGTTTGCGCAAAGATGCCTCCTATGTCAAAATAGCGGGCAAAAGCATTCAAGATGTTGTATTAATGAGCATAGACAACGCACTGCTCTATTTTCAAGGCCTACAGTTGAACAACCACCAAAGCAAAGTCTGCAAGCATATCCTACCTGAAATTGAACAGCGCTTGTCTTATCTTCAGAAAGTTGGACTCAATTACTTAACGCTCAACCGCAATTCAAATACTTTGTCAGGAGGAGAAGCACAACGCATTCAGCTCGCCACTTCAATTGGTTCTAGCCTCGTGGGTTCACTTTATATTCTCGATGAACCTTCAATTGGCCTTCACCCCCGAGACACCAAAAAACTCATAGAGGTACTGACCGCGCTCAAGAATCAGGGCAATACCGTTTTAGTGGTCGAACACGAAGAAGAGATCATGCGGGCAGCCGATGAAATCATAGACATTGGGCCGCTTGCCGGAAGCCAAGGTGGCAATTTGGTGTTTCAAGGAGACTTCAAGGCCCTGCAAAAAAGCGATTCGCTGACAGCGCAGTACCTCACGGGCAGAAAGCAAATTGCCTTGCCGCAGCGCACCCGCACTGCACTCGGCGCCTTGACGATTCACAATGCCCGACAAAACAACCTCAAAAACCTAGATGTACAAATCCCACTGGGGCAACTCGTTTGCGTTACAGGCGTATCGGGCTCAGGGAAATCTACGCTTATCAAAAGACTTTTGTATCCGCTCGTGCGCAAAGAGCTCGGCCTGAGTAGCGAACTGATCGGTAAATGCAATGGCCTCAGCGGCGACAGCAAAAAACTTGGTCATGTCGAATTTATCGACCAAAATCCGATCGGAAAATCCTCGCGCAGCAACCCCATTACCTATGTGAAAGCATTTGACGATATCAGAGAAATTTATGCGCGCCAACCATTAGCCAAACTTCGCGGCTACAAACCTGGCTTCTTTTCTTTCAACGTAGCAGGTGGCCGCTGTGAAATTTGCGAAGGAGAGGGAAACATTACGGTATCGATGCAGTTTATGGCCGATGTACAGCTGCCTTGCAAACATTGCAAAGCCAAGCGCTACAAAACAGAAACGTTAGAAATTTTATACCGAGAAAAATCTATTGCAGATTTACTCGCACTTACCTTACAAGAAGCGCTTGATTTTTTCAGTGCCGACCCAGATAAACTTGCCCAGCGGGTAGCCGAAAAAATTCAACCTCTCATCGATGTAGGGCTAGGTTACCTTACGGTAGGGCAATCCTCGAGCACGATGTCTGGCGGAGAAGCGCAGCGCATCAAACTCGCCTCTTTTCTAAGCAAAGGCAATCAGCAAACCCCCACCCTATTTATCTTTGATGAACCCACAACAGGTTTGCACTTTTACGACATCGAAAAACTACTCATTGCATTCAACGCGTTGCTAGACAAAGGCCATTCGCTCGTGGTGATCGAACACAATATGGAAGTCATTAAATGTGCAGACCACTTAATAGACCTTGGCCCGGACGGTGGTGAAAACGGCGGTTACTTGCTTTTTAGCGGTCACCCTAAAGAGTTTGTTAAGCACCAAGACAACACAACAGCGCAGTATTTAAGTGGAAAGCTTGTTGAAAACAAATAACATGTCCATTTGTTATCATTCATATAATCTTAACTTTGCAGAAAAATAGCAATATGTCAGCAGATCTCTTCGAAAAAATCAAGGCAAACCGCGGACCACTCGGAATGCATGCCAAAGAATCTCATGGGTATTTTACCTTTCCTAAATTAGAGGGCGATATTGGCCCCCACATGAACTTCCGTGGCAAAGAGAAGCTCAATTGGTCACTCAATAACTATCTTGGCCTAGCCAACCACCCAGAGGTGCGCAAAGCAGATGCAGATGCTGCAGCTATTTTTGGTTATGGTTCTCCAATGGGAGCGCGCATGATGTCGGGCAACTCTAACCACCACGAACAACTCGAAAACGAACTTTCTGCTTTTGTAGGCAAAGAAGATACCATTTTATGCAACTTTGGCTACCAAGCCATCGTCTCCGCAATTGATTGTTTGGTAGATCGCCACGACGTCATTGTCTACGACGCTGAATCGCACGCTTGTATCCTAGATGGCGTTCGTTTGCACATGGGCAAGCGTTTTGTATTCAAACACAACGAGGTCGACGATTGCGAAAAACAACTCCAACGCGCTACTAAACTCGCTGCCGAAACCGGCGGTGCCATTCTAGTGATCACAGAAGGTGTATTCGGAATGCGCGGCGACCAAGGAAAACTCAAAGAAATTGTTGCCCTCAAAGAAAAGTACAACTTCCGTTTGTTCGTCGATGACGCACACGGTGTTGGTGTTTTGGGTGCCACCGGAGCGGGTACGGGCGAAGAGCAAGGTTGTCAAGATGGCATCGACATCTATTTCGGCACCTTTGCCAAGTCATTTGCGCTCATTGGTGGTTTTATTTCTTCAGATGCACAAGTCGTAGAATACCTTCGCTACAACATGCGTTCCCAAATTTTTGCCAAAGCAATGCCTGCCGCATTGGTTCTTGGGCTCCTCAAACGTCTTGACCTCATGCGCAAGCACCCTGAGCTCAAAGACAAACTCTGGGAAAACACAAACGCTTTACAAAATGGCCTCAAAGCTGCTGGTTTCGAAATCGGCCCAACAGATAGCTGCGTAACGCCGGTTTACCTCAGCGGTTCTATCCCTGAAGCAACCAACCTCATCTTTGACCTCCGCGAAAACTACAATGTATTTTGTTCAATGGTCGTTTATCCTGTGGTTCCGAAAGGCATGATTATCTTGCGCCTCATTCCAACAGCGGTTCATACCTTAGAAGATGTCAGTTATACCATCGAATGCTTCTCTAAAATCGTTGGTAAATTGAAAGCCGGCGAATATATATCAGAAAAAATAGCCGCAATCTAAAGAACGCTGCTCATTCAAAAAATAAAACAAAAAAAATACGGGTCATTCGACCCGTATTTTTTTTGCGATGAGTTTTTCAATCGCTTTGAAGTATTTGTGGTCTTCTGGCTCGCAGAAAATAACCGATCTGCCTTCACGGCCCGCTCGGCCAGTACGGCCAATGCGGTGCACGTAAGTTTCGGCAACAGTAGGTACATCGGTATTGATGACCAAATCTAGCCCTGAAATATCAATTCCTCTGGCCGCAATATCAGTAGCCACCAAAATACGGATCTTGCCCTCTTTGAACTGATTGAGCGCCATTTGACGTGCATTTTGGGACTTATTGCCGTGAATAGCTAAGGCTTCTAGTTTGTTTTTTCCGAGCATGCGCACCAGTTTATCGGCACCGTGCTTGGTGCGCGAAAATACCAAAACGCTTTCTGCGGGGTCTTTCTTGAGTAAATCTACCAAAGAATCTTCTTTGTGTTTGCGGTCGGCAACGTGGATCATGCACTGATCAATGCGCTCAACAGTAGAAGAAACAGGCGTTACCGTGACTTCAATGGGTTGGTGCAATAAACCCTGAGCCAAGCTTTTGACCTCATCCGGCATGGTTGCCGAAAAAAGTAAGGTTTGGCGCTCTTTAGGCAACAACCTCACAATGCGCTTGACGTCGTGGATAAAACCCATATCGAGCATGCGGTCTGCTTCGTCTAGAACAAAAATGGACAACTGCTTGAGATTGACGAATCGTTGTTGGTGTAAATCGAGTAAACGACCTGGTGTTGCAATTAGGATAGCAGGCTTTTGCTTGAGCGTCTGGATTTGCGCATGCGCTTTAACGCCTCCAAAAATAACCAAGGAGCGCAAACCAAGATGCTTGCCGTATTCCTTGAAATTATCGGCAATTTGGATAGCGAGTTCGCGGGTAGGCGTCACAATAAGCGCTTGAATACCGCCATCTAGGGGTTTCTTGGCGTGTAGTAATTCCAAAATAGGAATGGCAAAGGCGGCTGTTTTCCCTGTTCCGGTTTGAGCTAGACCGATGAGGTCGCGTTTTTCGAGAATAGGTGGGATTGCTTTTTCTTGGATCGGAGTTGCATTTGTATAGCCTTTTTCAGCGATGGCTTGAAGGAGCTTCGGCTCCAGGGGTAATTCATTAAATAACATGTAAGCTTCAATTTCGAACGGAGTAAACAACATTTTTTACCCGACGAAGTTTTGCAAAGGTAGGTAAATATATCGGAGCTACCTTATATGGAAGCAATTATGCGTTTGAGTCTGTTTTCATTTACCTTTAATACTGTCTCTGAGAAAGCTGAATCTTCATCGAGGAGCTCTTTTTGCGTAGCCGAAAAATGAACTGCAGATAAATTTGGAATTTGAGCCAACTTTCCGATATTACCAGCATTTACACCGCCACCAGCCATGATGTCAATTTGCCCATTTGCGTACTGACACATTTTTTCAAGAATGGGTAGGCCTATTTCTATATTTGATGCAAAACCAGAGGTGAGCACACGCTTGAAACCGAGCGCGATCAGGACATCTAGCGAACGCTTCCAATCTAGGCTTTCGTCCAAGGCACGGTGAAAGGTCCAGTCTAGCTCAGGGGCTATTTGCATGAGTTCCTGAAGCTGTGCTTTATCTAGCTCAAAATTAGCCTGAAGTAAGCCCACCACAACACCTTGAATACCTTTTTGGGCGCAATATTGAATATCTCTTCCAATCAATTGAACTTCTTCGGTACTGTAATGAAAACCGCCTGCTCTTGGCCTGATCAAAACATGTGTGTTTAAACCTAGCTCGAGGGCGGTCTCGATGAGCCCAGCGGAGGGCGTCAAACCACCTTGTTCGAGATTCTGACAAAGCTCTATGCGGGTAAACGCATGTTTCTTTGCCAACAGAAGTGCCTCGAGAGAGGCTGCGCATAATTCGAGTTCTATGTGATTCATCAGGGGCAAAATTGCACATTTTAGCACAAAAATGAGGTCTATTATCCGTATAT
>JBIKZM010000153.1:0-4268 GCA_044354735.1 Crocinitomicaceae bacterium | reverse complement strand
CTTCAGAAAGTTGTTCTTGCAGGACCAGCGGATAATAACCTGCCTTTTGGCTGAATGCCGCTTGCCAAAGGTCAAAATCCATGATGATTCCTAAGGTACCGGGCACCTCAAAATCGAGCTCATTGCTTCCGATATAAACGTAATCTGCGGCCTGATCTTGGATGTTCCATTTGTCGAGCGGAATGCTGTACTGATAGCCAAAACCGAAGAAATGAGCTGGTTTGATGGCTTCTACAAAAGAGAGATCGGCTAATACAATAGGGGTATTTTTTCCGCCGATATTGTGACAAGTTGAACTTTCTCGTTTGTTATAAAGGAATGGAGAATAATTGAGTTGATGTTGAGGTCTTTCAAAATCAAACGCTTGATAATCGTTGTATTTGGCAATGAGTTTTTGTGCCACCGGAATTTCTGCTTCTGGCGCTTCGGTGAGCGACACGCGAATGGTATCGCCAAGGCCGTCTTCTAGCAAGGCACCAATACCAACTGCAGATTTAATGCGGCCATCTTCGCCGTCGCCAGCTTCGGTTACGCCTAAGTGTAGCGGGTAAACAACCCCATTTTCAAGCATTTTGGCCATGAGCAAGCGATAGGCCTGAACCATCACAAGCGTATTGCTGGCTTTCATGGAAATCACAAGTTGGTCAAAACGGTGTTTTTCACAGATGCGGATAAACTCAAATGCAGACTCCACCATCCCTTCTGGGGTGTCGCCGTAACGGCTGAGGATACGGTCTGAAAGCGAACCATGGTTGGTGCCAATGCGCATAGCAGTGCCATGTGCTTTGCAAAGCAAAGCCAACGGCGTAAATTTTTCTTCGATCCGATCGAGCTCTGCTTGGTAGCTGTCATCGGTGTAATCGATTTCTTCGAATTTCTTTTTGTCGGCGTAGTTACCAGGATTGACACGCACTTTTTCGACTATTTTGGCAGCAATTTCAGCCGCATTTGGTGTAAAGTGGATGTCGGCTACGAGGGGTGTATTGTAACCCCGTGCTACAAGTGCGTCTTTGATTATTTGGAGGTTTTCCGCTTCGTTTTTACTTGGGGCGGTGAGCCTCACGAGCTCGCACCCTGCATCAATCATGCGGATAGATTGCTCTACCGATCCTTCGGTGTCCATGGTGTCGGTAGTGGTCATGGATTGCACGCGAATAGGGTTTCCCCCGCCAAGTTGCAAGGTTCCAATTTGAACTTCTTTGGTGGTTACACGGGTGCGTTTCCAGGGGTCGAGACAATAGCGTAGCATCTGTATTTTTTAGTCTAACAAAGGTAAGGAATCAATTGTTTGTGCGTTCTTTGTTATAAAGGTTTTCATATGCTTAGAAATCTGTTGGTATTTTTTGTTTTACTGTTGTTTTTCTTTTCTTGTAAGGAGGAGAAAAAAGTGAATGTGCGCCCAAGGCCTAAGAAAATGGAATCAAAAGTGAAATCGGCAAAGAAGGTAGTTCATACCACTCATTTTATACCTAAAGCGAAACTTAAACCCGAATTTATACCACCAGACCCGTATCCTCCTTATGAACCGTATCCTGGTCCTTATCCGATAGATCCACCAGGCTATATTCCAGGGCCTGTGATCACCTGTGTTGGCCCGCCAGACCCCCTGCCCAAAACAATTCGGGACAGCATCGTCAATTTCCCTACTGTGCAAGCATCTTTTGGAAGTCATCCAGATGAATTGATCAAATATATCGATGCCAAAATTGCGAATCAAATGGAATTCAATTACCTCAAGGAGTTGGGTTTAGAGGGCAAGATTTACATTCGTTTATTGATAGATGTAAAGGGGAAAGTAAGGGAAGTTAACTTTTTAAAATTTTCTGAGAAGGAGCTCGAAATATTAAAACCCCGCCTTAATACTGCGCTCCTGACCATGCCAAATTGGACTGCTGCCAAAGATGAGAATGCTGCTGCTGTGGTTTCGGAGTATACTTTCCCGTTTAGGATTCAACTCGATTAGTGTAGTGCTTTGGCGAGCTGTTTGGCAATTTGCAATCTACCTTTATACCCATAGTGTTCGGTGGTCCAGTTTTGGTCACTGAAATCAAGCCCCCCGAGCAATTCTAAGTTGTCTACTACCATTACCCCAGGTTTTTTGTCATAGCGGCGGACCAACAAATTGCGGTTGAAGCGCATGATTTGAACGAGTTCTTTACCCACGTATTGTTGGGCGTAGGCAGTGTTTTCTGCGAGTAGATTGAAAATCAATTTGATTTTGTGTTGCTGACAAAACGCAACGATTTCGTCAAAATCTTTCAGACGCGGGTTGTCTGGTCTAATTTGAAACGCATATGACTTCACGTAATGACAGGCCAAAGTAATTTTTTCCATGTCCCAGGCGCCGTCGGGGAGTAGAAAGCTGCCGTTGGCCATTGCGTTGTCCCAAAGTCTTACAGTGGCGTGAGGCACTTTAAATGGAAAATCAAATTTGACCTCTTCCCATTCGCGGAGCATGTCTTGTTCGCGGAGCTCCGGCGTTTTGTTGTCAAAAGCATTCAGCGCAAGCAAAAACCGATTGACCAAAACCGGATAGGGCTTCAGCATGACAACTCCAGCTTGCAGTACGCTTTCTAACTCTGAATGCCGCCAATCGGCTCCAAAAGACCGCAGGTTCATGGTGACAATGATTGCTTTCGGATATGGTGCGCGTATGTTTTTGACCCATGCTTTGTAAATCCCGGCGTGCGTAGCTGGTTTATTTACTGCGCCAATTTTGAAGTTTGGCAATAGGTCGTCTGTAAGTTCAGAAATTGATTTTTTAACAAGATCTGTATCTCGGACATTCATATTTGAAGACTCTGCAAAATAAAGAATGTCGTTCTTTTGTTGTTGTTTCCAAACCTCTTTTATTTCTGGACTATATTGTTTGAGGTCTTTTTCATAAAAGAAATAGCGATAGAAATTATTCATGACGACTAACCCTATCGCGAGCACTAAAAACCGGATGAAAAGTTTTTTGACCATCAGAACTGAAAATATATAAAGGTAAATTTCTGGGTTCCGGAAAATGCGAAAAGCAAGAAGAGCAAAACAAAATACAAACTCCAGCGCCCAACTGCTGGCAAGCGCTTGAGCAGCAAATCAAATCTTTGTTTGCGGTAAGAGAAGTCCAGCACGAGAAAAAGCCCTAGTGCGCTGAGGGGAGTCCAGTAGTCTATCCACTGCGGACCGTCAGAATGCGCGATAAATAAACCTTTTAAAATGTGCAGCGCGCTCGCAAAGTCGGGCGCCCTGAAAAATACCCATGCAATTGTAACCAATACAAAGGTGCTGAGTGTATTGGCCAAGGGCTTCAGTGGTTTTTCTAAGAGGAGGAACAAGCCGTGGAGCAGCCCCCAAACAAGGAAAGTCCAGCTGGCGCCGTGCCACAAGCCACTGATCCCAAAAACGAGCAAAGTATTGAACGCCCAGCGCCATTTGCCCACGCGGTTTCCGCCTAGTGGAATATAGAGGTAGTCGCGGAACCACGTACTTAACGAAATATGCCAACGGCGCCAGAACTCCCCGATGCTTTTCGCAAAATAAGGTGTTTTGAAATTATCCATGATGTGAATGCCTAGCAAACGCGCACTGCCTTGTGCAATGAGTGAATATCCAAAGAAGTCGGCATAAATTTGAAATGAAAAAAAGATGAGCGCAAGTGCAATTTGCAGCGGGGTGTGGTTGGTGGGCGCGGCATAAATTTCATTGACAAAGGGCGCTAACTGATCGGCCACCACCATCTTGATCACAAAACCGAGCAAAAGCAACCGAAATCCCGCGCTGATATTTTCAAATTGCAGTCGTTGTTCTTTGCGGAGTTGTTCACCTAACGTAGCATAGCGTTCGATTGGCCCTGCCACCATTTGCGGAAAAAACAAAACGTAGTTGGCAAAATAACCCAGGTGTTTTTCTGCTTTTTGTTGCCCTCTGTACACCTCTATGGTATAACTCATGGACTGAAAAGTATGAAAAGAAAGCCCAATTGGGAGTATAATCCCGAGGTCGTAATACTTGAATTCTTTACCAAATAAGGCAAAAAAGTCGATCAGCGTTTGGTTGGCAAAACCAAAATATTTGAAGAAAGCGAGAATGCCAATGTTAGCTGTTAAACTGAGCAAAAGCAGCCTTTTTCTTGATTTTCCTTCAAGTTTTTCCATCCAAATGGCAGCACCGTAATCTATCATGATGATGGCAAAAAGCACCAAAATATACTTGGGAATAAACGCCATGTAGAAGTAGCAACTACTCACAAAAATGAGTAGCCAACGAAACCTCTGTGGGAG
>JBIKZM010000152.1:0-4319 GCA_044354735.1 Crocinitomicaceae bacterium | reverse complement strand
CTGTGGCGGTAGCAATTGGCACCATTCCAATCACCATTGCAACGGTGGTCATGAGGATCGGACGCATCCTTTCTCGAACAGATTCTAACAAAGCGCTGTACGTACTCATTCCTTTTGCTTTCAAGTGATTGGTGAAGTCGACAATCAAGATGGCATTTTTGGCCACTAGCCCCAAGAGCATCAGCATGCCGAGCATGGTAAAAATACCCATGTTGGAGGCTGTGAGCGCCAGAGCAAGAATAGCCCCAACCAAAGAAACTAAAATAGAGAACAAGACCACAAACGGATAAACAAAGTTGTCGTAGAGCGCTACCATGATCAAGTAAACTAAAATAACACCGATACCCATGGCGGTTCCGAGCGCACCAAAGGATTCTTTCTGACGCTTGATTTCGCCACCCCAAGTGAGGCGCACGTTTGGATCTAAAGGATGTATTTTAAGGTATTTATCGATATCCGCTGCAACTGTTCCCGGAGCGGTACCCAATACATAACAACGCAAAGTGGTGTTGGAAATCCTGTTTTTACGCTCTAGTGTCCCCGCGGCGTTGTCTACAGAAATATCCGCAAACTCGCTCAATTGCACTTGCTTGCCTTCATTGTTTGAAAAAGTCATGTTTTGGATGTCTTCAACGTCTTTGCGGTTGGCGGCGTCTAACATCACACGGATATCGTATTCAGAGCCATCGAGGTCAATCTGACTATCGTCATTGCCGGAAAGCGAACCTTGTAATTGCATACCCACCGAGGCTACGTTCACGCCTAACTGACCCATTTTTTCGCGGTTGAGTGCAATCTTGACTTCTGGCGTTACGTCTTCGGTACTCAGACTCGGGTCTTTGGCACCTTTCATGGATCTGATAGCAGTTTTGAGCCTGCGGGCTTCCTTGATCATAAGCTCTTTGTCGTTACTCGAAATAAAGATCTCGATTGGCGCTTGCTCCGAATCAATCAAGCCCATATTGAGCGCCTTGACCTCAACGCCTGGATACTGACTCTCTATTTTAGTCCGGATCAGGTTCATGTAGTCAATCGTCGGGATTTCTTTTTGCTTGTCTTTTTTGAGCATGACCGTGATTTCTGAACGGTTTTCGGCACCAAAAGCAGCTGCCCCTAGCCCGGCACTTGGACCTCCCACATTGGAAAAGACGATGTCTATCATGTCCTTTTGAGCCAATAACAACTGCTCAATTTTCATGGTGGTGAGGTTGTTTTCGGCAAACGTAGCGCTCTTCTCATACTTGAGTTTGAGCATGAATTTACCTTGGTCTCCTTGAGAAACAAACTCTTGCCCAACGATACCTAGGCCCATGGTAGCAAAAGAAGCTGTAAAAATAGCAATGACAATGAGGCCCATGTAAATTTTATGGCGGAGTGCCCAGCCTACAACTTTTACATAAGCGTTTGTAAAAATGGTAATGCGGCGTTCAAACCAAAGCAAAATAGCCTGAAAAGGTTTTTTAGGGTCTAGTTTGACTTCTTTGGCAAAGCGCGAAGCCAACCAAGGAGTTAAGGTAAAACAGACAAAAAGTGACATTAAGGTAGAAACCACCACCACAATAGAGAACTGGTGCAGGATATCCGAAATGGTTCCTTCGATAAAGACCACAGGAGAGAACACAACAACATCCACAAGCGTAATGGCCAAAGCTGTAAAACCAATCTCGTTTCGGCCATCCAAGGCGGCTTGGCGGCGTTTTTTACCCATTTGGAGGTGTCGGTAGATATTTTCGAGCACCACAATGGAGTCGTCGACCAAAATCCCGATCACCAAAGACATTGCTAGAAGCGTCATGAGGTTGAGCGTATAGCCCAACAAATACATGGCAATAAACGTAGAGATCAAAGAAGCAGGAATAGAAACCAATACGATAAATGCGTTGCGCATGGTATGTAAAAACAAGAGCATCACGAGAGCCACTAGGAAAACCGCCAACTCGAGGTCGTGGATTACCGCATCTACGGATTCAATTGTGGGCAAGGAAGTGTCTGTTGCCACTGTAAAACCGAGACCTTCTTTGCTGTACTTCTCTTCAAGGTCTTTGAATTTGGCTTTGGTGGCATTGGCTACATCCACCGCATTGGCATCGGACTGTTTTTTGATGCGCAAACCAATACCGTTCACGCCATTCAGACGCGAGATGGTAATTTGCTCTTCGGAGGCATCTACTACTTCAGCCACATCGCGCAAGCGAATAGTGCTGGTTCCTTTGGCCATCAGAACTAAATCTTGAAGATCGTTTAGGTTTTTGTACTTACCCGTGAGGCGAACGGTAATTTGCTCGTTGCTGCTTTTGATTTTACCCGTTGGGAAGTCTAGATTTGACAGGGCAATGGCCTGATTGATTTGCGCCATTGACAAACCCATTTTGCGCATTTTGTCTTTGTCTACATTGACGCGAAAAGAACGGCGCTCACCACCAATTACTTGCACTTCTGCCACGCCTTTTACCTGCTTGATGGCTGGTAAAAGTTGGTCGTCCATGAGGCGCATGAGCTCGGCATCTGACAAATTTTTGGCCAAAGCACTCAACTGTAAAACAGGAGTGGCATTGGGTTCAATTTTGGCCACCATTGGGTTTTGCGCGTCGTCTGGCAACCTACTGAGGTTGTTGTTGATTTTGCGCTGTGCCTCTTCTAAGGCGTCGTCTATGTTGGCTGATGCTTTGAACTCGAGCAATACGAAAGAAGCATTGTCAAAAGAGAAGGAAGTCACTTCATCGACGTTTTCCATGCCGCTCAATACATCTTCTAAGGGTTTAGAGACCTGACTTTCTACCGTTGAAGGAGAAGCGCCAGGATACGCTGTAGTGATTGTGAGAAGTGGTGCCGAAAAATCGGGCATGAGTTCGTAAGAGAGCTGCTTGTAGCTCAATAAGCCGCCACCCACCAAAACGGTGAAGATGACGATGATAAAAGAGGGCCGTTTGATGGCTAATTCCGTGAGTGTCATGAGCTTATTTATTGCGTTTGATATGCATGCCATCTTCCAAGTTCACTTGGCCTTTCACAACGATTTCATCTGCAGCACTCAAGCCAGACACCACCTCTAAATAATTGCCATCAGCAGTTCCGGGACTAAATGGTGTAAGCACTGCTTTGCCATTCGAGACCACATAAATCTGTGGGTTTTTAGTGGAGCCAATGAGCGCCTTGCGCGGCACCGCCAACGCTTTGACGCTTTCGTTATTAGATAGCGTCACATTGCCATACATGCCAGCAAGAATTTTCTGTGCACCTGCATTGCTGACCAACACCTGTACTTTGAAATTGTGCAAACCATCGGCTTGCACAGAAATACTATAGATGCTGCCATTCACTTCTTTGTTGTGCGCGTCTACACTTACGCTCACTTGCTGACCTTTTTTAAATTTAAGTACGTCGCGCTCAGGAACGGAGATGGTGAGTTTGAGCTGAGAGATGTCGGTAAGTTCAACGATGGGTGTGCCCGGCATTACCATGGAACCGAGGTCAACCATTTTCTTAGTCACGACGCCTGAAAAAGGAGCCAAAACTTGGGTGCCGCGCAATTGTTTTTGCAACTGCTTGAGTTGTACTTCAGCAGATTTGAGTGCGAGTTCCATTTTTTCGGCTTCCATAGAAGAAACCGCTTGTTCTTTTCTCAGGTTGGCAAAGCGGGCGTTGTCGTTTTTGAGCTGTGCAATATTGAGCTTGGCGTTTTCTATTTGTAGCGAAATGAGTTCGTTGTCTAGTTTGGCAAGCACCTGCCCTTTGCTGACTTGATCTCCTTCTTTAACCAATAAATCGGTGAGTTTGCCAGATCCTTCTGAAGCCACATTGTTTTGGTGCATGGCTTCAAATACGCCCAAGTAAGAAAAAGCGCTTTCAAAAGTATGCATTTGGGGTTTGTCTGTATCGACCAAAACCGCCGCTTCCATGTCGTGGATGTATATTTTCTTTTTGGCTTCTTTTGAATTGGAAAGGAGTTTGAAAATGGTAAGCCCCAATAGAGCCGTTACCGCTAGAGAGATAAAAATGATGCGTTTCATGAGTTGTTATTTGATATTTCCGTTTGATTTTAAGTATTCGAGTTCTGCCTGACGCAAGGCAACATAAGCTGCCACCACACCAGTTTGGGCTTGTTCAAGGCCAGTTTGCGCTTGAAGCAAATCGTTGGTGCCAATGAGCCCCTCTGCAAACTTGAGGCTGGCATGTTGGTGCACAGCTTCTGCCAATTTCAATTGCTCTTTGGAGATGTCGAGCGCATTGGCCTTGACTTCAACAAGTCTTTTGTTTTGGTCAATTTGCATCTGGAGCTGTTGCTGAGCAAGCGCTGTTTGGGTTTCAATTTGCTGTTG
>JBIKZM010000151.1:0-4324 GCA_044354735.1 Crocinitomicaceae bacterium | reverse complement strand
ATAGTCTCTTGGAGATTGGAGGCGTCGCCGGAGTCTGCCAAGCAAAGGACAATTTTGGCTTGTTCGATTTTTTGTTGAGAGCGCTCGATGCCAAGTGCTTCGATGGTTTCGGTGGTTTGGCGGATGCCGGCGGTATCGATGAGGCGAAACTGGATGCCTTCTATGTTGAGCACTTCTTCGATGACGTCGCGGGTGGTGCCGGCTATGTCAGAAACAATAGCGCGCTCTTCGCCGAGGAGCTGATTGAGTAAAGTACTTTTTCCGGTGTTGGGTGCGCCAACGATGGCTACCGGGACGCCTTGTTTGATGGCATTGCCGAGTTCAAATGAAGCAGCCAAACGGCGCACCATTTGCAAAACGGATGCGACTAATTGCTTGAGCGAGCTGCGGTCGGCGAACTCGACGTCTTCTTCGGCGAAGTCGAGCTCGAGTTCGATGAGGGCCGCAAAGTTGATGAGTTGCTCGCGGAGTTGTTGGAGTTCTGAAGAAAAACGGCCGCGCAATTGTTGCAGGGCCACTTGATGGGCCTGCTTAGACTGCGCGGCAATGAGGTCTGCCACAGCTTCGGCCTGCGAAAGGTCTAGGCGGCCATTTAAAAAAGCCCGCTTCGTGAATTCGCCTGGCTCGGCCATGCGGCAACCAACCTCCACCAAACGCTGCAAAAGCAACTGCTGAATGTAGGGCGAGCCATGGCAGGCAAGCTCCACGCTTTCTTCACCAGTAAAACTCTTGCCGTTGTCAAAAAGCGTAGCAAGAACTTCATCTAGGCGCTCGCCGCTTGCACTGCGCATCCAGCCCAAATGAACGGTATGGCTTGGCAGTGCCTGCAAATCTTTAGAAAAGGCCTTTGAAACGAGTGCTTTTGCGCCGGTGCCCGACACGCGGATAACAGCAATTGCGCCAGTACCGTTGGCGGTTGCAAGCGCACAAATAGCATCGTGAGAAAGGTCATTCATGTTGCAAAGTTACACAATAAAAATTCCCTACCTTTGCCCTAAAATCAACACATTATGTCACTCCAAGCAGAAATCAAAGACATCTTAGGCCAATTTGGCATCCAAGAAAACAATAGCGGCGCCTCCACAGGTGCGCAATGGATACAAACTTCTGGTGCGAGCATCGCATCTGTGTCGCCAGTAGACGCGCAAGTTATTGCGAACGTCACCATGGCTACTCCAGCTGAGTACCACCACGTCATCGATAAAGCACAATCTGCGTTTATTGAATGGCGCAAAGTTCCCGCCCCAAAACGCGGCGAAATCGTGCGTCAGTTGGCTGAGCGCATCCGCTTTTACAAAGAGCCACTAGGCAAACTCGTTTCTTATGAAATGGGTAAGTCTTTACAAGAAGGTTTAGGTGAAGTACAAGAAATGATCGACATCTGCGACTTCGCAGTTGGGCTTTCGCGCCAACTTTACGGCCTCACCATGCACTCCGAGCGCCCAGGTCACCGCATGTATGAGCAGTATCATCCGCTTGGTGTTGTGGGTATCATCTCTGCATTTAACTTCCCGGTTGCCGTTTGGAACTGGAACACCGCCCTTGCATGGGTTTGTGGCGACGTCTGCGTTTGGAAACCATCCGAAAAAACACCACTTACCGCCATTGCTTGCCAACGCATTACCGAAGAAGTTTTTGCTGCAAACGGCGTGCCTGAAGGCGTATCTGGTTTGGTTATCGGCGACGGCGAAATCGGCAAGCTCATGGCCAACGATACACGCGTACCTTTGATTTCTGCTACAGGTTCTACCCGCATGGGTAAATCAGTTGGGGCAGCAGTTGGGCAGCGTTTGGGTCGTTCTTTATTAGAGTTAGGAGGCAACAACGCCATCATCATTACCCCTAGTGCTGACCTCAAAATGGTGGTGCCAGGTGCTGTATTTGGTGCTGTCGGAACAGCAGGTCAGCGTTGTACCTCTACGCGCCGCTTGATTGTCCATGCTTCTATCTACGATAAAGTAACTGAAGCCCTTACATCTGCTTACAAGCAATTGAGCATTGGCAACCCACTCGATCAAAACAACCACGTAGGCCCACTGATCGATCAAGACGCGGTCAATAATTACCTCCACGCCATTGAAGCCGCGCAAAAAGAAGGCGCAAAAGTTTTGGTAGAAGGAGGCGTATTGACAGGCCCAGGTTATGAGTCGGGTTGTTATGTGAAGCCATGTATCATTGAAGCAGAAAATCATTTTGCGATTGTACAGCACGAAACTTTTGCCCCGATTCTTTACGTCATGAAATACACCGGCGATGTCTATGAAGCCATTGCCATGCAAAATGGTGTGCCACAAGGGCTTTCTTCTGCGATCATGACCAACGAACTCAAAGAATCTGAAGCCTTCTTAAGCGCAGCAGGTTCTGACTGCGGTATTGCCAATGTGAATATCGGTACTTCTGGTGCAGAAATCGGCGGCGCTTTCGGTGGTGAGAAAGAAACCGGCGGTGGCCGCGAGTCTGGCTCAGATGCTTGGAAAGTTTACATGCGTCGCCAAACCAATACCATCAACTATTCGGATTCTTTGCCACTTGCGCAAGGCATCAAGTTCGATTTATAAGCTTTATTGCACTTACATTCAAAAAGGGGTCTAATTGGCCCCTTTTTTTCTTTTGTGCTTTACCAACAAAAAGCGGGCGGAGATAAAAAAGGTATTTGAATTGAAAGAGGTGTTGTCTAGCGCATAAAACGGAGCGAGCACATACATACCCGTTTGCACATGCAGCTGCCATACTTTGATGCCCACAGTTGGGCAAACCCCAAAACGCAACTGCTTCAAGTCTGTACGCACTGCGGCGCTGAGCCCATAAGTGAGGTCAAAATTGCCAGTGCGGCTCCAAAAACCGATGTCATAACCCAAAATAGGATTCAAACGCGAAAAATCAAAGGATGCGTTGAAACCATGATGTACGGCCGTTGTATTTGAATGAACGAGATCTTCACGGGTTTTTCTTTGCAGCTCCCAACCATACTCTAGCGCATAAAATCTACCACTTTGTAAACCGAGGTAAGTACCAGATTTTAGCGTGGTTTTCTTGGGTGGGTAAAATGGATTGGGATACACGGCAAGTGCCGTTGAAACGTAGGTCAAGAAAAATCCAAATAAGATTAATTTGATGTTATTGTTTTTCATCGGTGATTTGCGCTTTTACTTGTTCTAAATAGGATTCAAACAGAATGGTTTCACTTGCCTTTGGCAAGGTATTTTGAAGCATCCCGGTATAGAACGGAATCGCTATTGAGGCGTTACGCGTTTCCAAACTAATGAGTTTTTGCTTGCTGTCATTGGACAGTACAAAAAGGAGAATTGTTCCGACCAAATACATCCATTGCAAAATACCTAAGAGTGCGCCTGCCAAGTTATTGAATATAGACAGCTTGACCACCTTTAGTGCTGTTTCGAGCAGTTTGCCTCCAAAATAAATAGCGGCGCCAATACCCAAAAACAACAACACAAAACTGAGCGGCATCAAAGTTGTTTTCTCCCAGTGAAGGTTCTTGACTCCCCATTCTACAACGACATCAGTGAGCTGAAAAGCAGCGTATAGGCCCACTACAATTGCTAAGAGCATGAACAAAGACATGATCAGGCCGCGTTTGTAGCCTTTGTAGGCTCCGTAGGCCAAAGGCGCAAAAAGAAAGAGGTCAAATAGATTCATGGCCGAAAATTAAGAGAAAGTTTGTAATCTTGTGCTATGCTGAGCCCTTTCAACGACGAATATTTCATGAAACAAGCCTATCAGGAGGCTTTGAAGGCTTTTGAGGCCGATGAAGTACCTGTTGGCGCTGTCATTGTTTGCAAAAACCACGTGATTGCCCGCGGGCACAACTTAACGGAGCAACTCACCGACGTCACGGCGCATGCCGAAATTCAAGCCATTACCGCTGCTGCTCAATATTTAGGCGCTAAATACCTCAAAGAATGCACACTTTATGTCACGCTAGAGCCCTGCTGTATGTGTGCGGGTGCGTTGTATTGGTCACAGATAGATAGAGTCGTGTTTGCGGCACGCGATGCCAAACGCGGTGCAAGTGCAACGGGCACCAGCTTGTATCATCCGGCTACGCTTGTAGAAAATGGCATCATGGAAGCTGAATGCAGTCAGTTACTCAAAGATTTTTTTGCCAAAAAACGTTAATCGTAGAGGGTATCGTGCAAGATCTCTAAGGTCTTGTCTATGTTGAAGTTGGCCAAGTGAATAGAAGCATACTGAATCAAGATGCGCAAACCTTCCTTGTGCACCTCTCCCGAAAATTGAAGGTCATCTTGGGGCCAAAACTGAGCTACTAAATAGGTGAGCATTGTTTTGTCTTGTATGCAATTCG
>JBIKZM010000150.1:0-4336 GCA_044354735.1 Crocinitomicaceae bacterium | reverse complement strand
TAAAAAAAGCCCCGGATTGCTCTAGGGCTTTTGTACCTCGGGCCGGGATCGAACCGGCACTCCCGAAAGAACAGGATTTTGAATCCAGCGCGTCTACCAGTTCCGCCACCGAGGCATTCTTTTCGACTTTCAGGGTTGCAAAGATACAAACAAAATAACTTTCTCACAAATTAATCAAGTGGGGTCATGAAATTTGATTTAACGTTTTAACAAAGAAATTTACTTGGATTTCATGCAGAGATTCATTAAATTTAATGGTAGCCACAAGGGCTCTAACTAGTATTCATTCTTAAATTATTGCACCATGAAACGCATCTTATACAAATGGGACAAATACAAGCTCGGACGCCGACTACACTATCTTCAAAAAAGACTGCACCGCGCCGAAACAAATGGATACCAAGAAAAAATAGCTGACTACCAACGCCTCATCCGCGATGTTCAAGAAAAGTTAAAACACATTAAGGAGTAAATTGCTCTTGCGACTTCACGGCATGTAGACTTCTTCTTGATTGATCAGTTCAATCCAGTCTTCTACACTTTTTGCATTTGAAATAGCAAAATTCCCGGACTGCGTTCTGCGCAAAGCGATGAGTGTGGCTCCTGCCTTGAGGCGGCTGCCAAAATCACTGGCAATGCTGCGGATATAAGTGCCTTTGCTACACGAGATTTTAAAGTCTATTTCAGGGAAGCGTTCGGCACTGATTTCGAAGTCTAAGATTTCGATCTGGCTCTGCTTGAGGACTACATCTTTGCCTGCCCTTGCAAAATCATAGGCGCGCTTGCCGTCTACCTGCTTGGCAGAGTAAATAGGTGGCGTTTGCATTTGAATGCCCAAAAACGATGCGCGCACGCTTTCGAGCAACTTGGCATCGATGTGGGTGGTGTCAAAATCTTGGTTGTATTCGGTTTCTAGATCAAAAGAGGGCGTTGTTTTGCCCAACAAAAAAGTGCCGGTGTAGGTTTTGCCATCGCTGGTGAGCCCTTCTATGAGTTTGGTGTGCTTGCCTAAACACAGCACGAGCAAGCCTGTAGCCAAGGGGTCTAGTGTGCCCGCGTGACCCACTTTGACGTTTTTAACACCCAACTTCTTTTTGAGGTTCCAGCGGATTTTATTGACGACGTCAAAAGACGTCCAGGTGTAGGGTTTGTCGACTAAAATGGTGAGGCCGTCTTGAATATCTAACATTAGCCTGCCATTTGAAGTTCAACACCCATGGCCATCAAGAGGAGTAAGACCGCGCCAAGCGCAATGCGGTACCAACCAAAAGCGCGAAAACCTTTCTTTTGCAAGAAAGCAATGAACGACTTAATGGCTAAATACGCCACAATAAAAGCAACGACATTGCCCACCAATAACAACAGCCATTCGTGGCCACTTGATTGCATTAACAATTCTTTTTCGTCGTACATGCTTTTGAGCGTGGCGGCAGCCATGGTCGGGACCGCCAAGAAAAATGAAAACTCTGCGGCAGCTTTGCGCGTGAGTTTTTGGCTCAGGCCGCCGATGATGGTAGCTGCTGAACGCGAAACGCCTGGTACCATAGCAATGCTTTGAATGGTACCTATGATAATTGCGGTCTTGAAATCGAGGGGTTTTTCTTCGGTTTGGCTTTCGTTGGCAGCAAAAAATTTATCTACGAAAAGCAGCACGATACCACCAATAAGAAGCATCCAAGCCACTACAACTACGTTTTCTAGCAACGCGTCAATGTGTTTTTTGGCCAACAACCCAATGATGCCCGTCGGGACAAAAGCCGCGGCCAACAATAAATAAAAACGGAAACTCTGGATAAATTTCTGAAAGTAAACCAATACCACTGATAGTATAGCGCCAAACTGAATGACCACCGTGAAGAGCTTCACGAAATCGTCGCTAGCGTTTCCCATTAGGGTTGATGCGATGATCATGTGGCCCGTGGATGAGATAGGCAAAAATTCGGTCAGGCCTTCGATGATGGCCAGGATAATAGCATCGAGAAAAGTCATTAGTTAAGCTTCGGTTTGGTCTTTTTTGTTGCGCTTCATGATGGCGTAGAAAATCACGATATAACCTGCAACAATGAGCATAGGGGCTAAAGTGATGCGCACCGAACTGAAGAGCTCGTCTTCTTTGAAGACTTGCGGATCGGTAGAGCCGCCGCCAATCATTAACAGAAATCCGAGGATGTTAATGGCCAAGCCAATGTATAGCCATTTGTAGTTGGCAGGATCAAAGCCGAAGTGTTTGATAGGGTCCTTCATAATTAATAAAGATCATCTAGTTTCATACGAAGATACTTGTTTAAGGCAAACCAAGTAGATAACAGCGTAATAAAAACGCCAATGACAAACAGTAAACTGATCAGCATTAAGAAGCTTTCTAAGGTGTAGGCAATCTGTATGGTTTCTAGCAAATTATTGATGCCATAGAAAACCGTGAGCAACAAAGCCAAGCCAATGAGTGCAGAAAGCAAGCCCTGAAAAAGCGCCTGACCTAAAAATGGTTTGCGGATATACATGGTGGTGGCACCCACTAATTGCATTGTTTTAATAGTAAAACGCTTGGAATAGAGCGCCAAGCGAATGGTATTGTTGATCATGGCTACCGCAATAACAATCAGTAGCAAGGCCACCGCTAAAAATAGAATCGCAAATTGCTTGAAACCTAAATTGACGTTAGCTACACTCGATTGATCGTAATTGACTTCATCGATTTCTTCTTTGAAACGCGACAATAACTTTCTTTTGATGTGGGCCATTCCTGCCTGACTCGCGTAGTCCATTTTGGGCTTGATGCCAATAGTAGCTGGAAGTGGATTGTCGGTATCGAAAAGTGCAAGAACATCTTTTTCTACATCGCTGTCACCAGCAAACTCCTGAATGGCTCGCTCCGGAGAAATAAAGAAGACGTCTGAAAACTCTGGCCAAGATTTGAGTTGTTCTTCGATTTGCTTGATATCGGCGTCATTGAGTGCTGATTTAAAAAAGATGTCGGCTTGGATGTTTTCTTTGGCCTGCTTTTCAATGCTGCGCAAGCCGAAAATACCGCCCAAGACGAGGCCAATCATAAAAATGACCAATGAAATCCCTATTACCGTAGAGACATAGCCTGTTCGAATGCCACGCTTACTGTAGATGTCTGCCTTTTTTGCCATGATTCAAAAATACGCGCTAGTTGTCAAGAAAAATGAATCGCGCCTTTTAGTTTTGAAGATTGAATTGTTTATTCAAGCCACGGGGTTCATCTTTGAATGGATGGTCCAGCCTATGATTGCTGCCCGCTGCTTGGCCTGTTCGGCAAGATTGCCCTCAAAAAGTTCATCGACTGTTTGGTTGAAGAGGGCAGTCCAGCGGTCAAAATGAGCTTGCTCGAGCGGCATGCGCAGGTGTTTTTCAGTGACGTTGGTGGTATAGCCCGACTCAGAAAGCAGTGCGAAACGCCAAAATTGTTCCATTTTTGGTAGGTGCTCCGCGAAGTTCATTTGGGTGAAAAATGGCGCAAGCAGTTCGTCTTGTAATACCTTACCGTAGAAGGTGTCTACCAATTGATGGATGTCTGTGGCAGATTCGAGTTGTTTCATATTCAAATTTACAGCGTTTTTTTGCTTAATTTAGAGACCTGATGCGACTATTTTTACTGATTTTTATCATCTTCTTTGCTTTACCTGAAGCCGCGCTTGCGCAAGCCTTTACGGGCAATACCAAACCTCAAGTTCAAGCACAACATAAAGGAGCCAACTGCCCGCCTCCAACCCATACCACTTTCATGGAGCTCAACAACGTGCGCGCCATGGTGCACACGGCAGGCAACTTGTGGCAAATTCCCAATCAAAATTATTCAATGTACGAGGTACCCAAAAATTCGGGTATCAATGCGCTTTTTACTGCTGCGCTTTGGCTAGGCGGCACGGACGTCAACAACCAACTCAAGCTGGCTGCTTTGCGCTACCGCAATGGCCAAGACTACTGGACAGGCCCTCTCTCAAAGGTTTTTGCTGAAACCACCTCAGACAATTGCTCCAAATACGACAAGCACTTTATCTCGACCCAAGACCAAATCCGCGAATTCAATGCCTGGTATGAGGCCGGTATTTTCGACCTGCAAAACGGGGCCAGCACCCAAACAGATTTATTCCCAAACTATTCCGTTCCAAAAATCATCAAGGAATGGCCTGCCCACGGCGATGTTTCGCAAGGCCAAGATTACTATTTAGCGCCTTTCTACGATTACAACAACGACGGCACCTACAATTGGCAAGACGGCGATTACCCCTGGTACGATATCAAAAAAACAAAAGACTGCAGCACCGATCGCAAAATCTCCCTTTACGGCGACCTCAACTATTGGTGGGTC
>JBIKZM010000149.1:0-4341 GCA_044354735.1 Crocinitomicaceae bacterium | reverse complement strand
CTTCAATAGCATCTAGTTCAGGGCGATGCAGGCGGTATACGTCTTTGATATGACGGATCCAGTTGTCAATAAGTCCAATGTGCTTGTTGGTCATAGCGGCTTGTACACCACCGCAGCCATAATGCCCGCAAACAATAATGTGCTTCACTTGCAATACATTCACCGCATAATCTAGCACTGACAACATATTCATGTCCGAATGCACTACCATGTTGGCAATATTGCGGTGCACGAATACTTCTCCTGGCTCAGCGCCTATAATTTCATTGGCAGGTACTCTGCTATCTGCGCAACCAATCCAAAGAACCGGCGGTTTTTGACCAACTGATAGTTTCTTGAAATACTCAGGGTCTTTCGCAAGTTTGCCCGCAACCCATTTCTTGTTATTTTCTAATAACTGATTATAAAATTTTTCCATTATAAATTGATAAAAGTGATTTGTTGACGCCCTTCTTGTTCGGCGTTGAATTTAAATTCTTGTAAGGACTCCAATACGTCAATATCGATGCTCTTTGTTCTTGACGCATCAATAACTACGGATTTATTCTTGCTATTTTGCAACGCATCTAGTATGCCTCCTTTATTTAAAAAAGTAACCTCCTCAGCCAAAATAATAATACAGGCGTCCTTGGTTTCTTCTTTGGTGAAATGGTTTTGAAAATTCCTTTTGAGAATATAAAAAATTGAAATAAGAATGCCAATACCGATTCCCTTGAGTAAATCTGTGAATAAAACCGCGACAATAGTCGAGACGAATGGGATAAATTGAGGCAAGCCTTTTTGATACATCTCTACAAACAATGACCACTTTGCCAGTTTATAACCCACCAAAACCAATACTGCAGCCAATGCGGCCAATGGTATCAGATTAAGTACCGAACTCAAAAAGAGGATTGAAATGAGAAGTAAAAAGCCATGAACAATTGCAGCTAATTTAGATTGGCCACCCGCTGCAATATTTGCAGAGCTTCTCACAATGACCTGTGTAATTGGCAAGCCACCGATCAGTCCACTGACAAGGTTTCCTATTCCTTGGGCTTTCAATTCCCGATGCGGATTGGTTTTGTGCTTTTTAGGATCTAGTTTATCAGTGGCTTCAAGGCTGAGTAATGTTTCTAAACTACCTACAAGTGCCAAAGTGATGGCAACAACCCATACTTTTGTATTCGAAATTTGGAGCCAATCTGGGCTATGGAAAATCATTTTGATTTGTTCAATAGAAGCCAAGCGAGGGACCTCAACCATATGCTTACCAGAAACTTGGAGCGAACCAAGCAAGAACTGGTTTGAAAAAATACAAACAACCACCACAACCAATGCACCCGGAATGTACATGGCCCAACTTTTTGCTTTGACCATCTTTGTATCAAAAATGAGCAAAATAAGCAGCGCTACAATACCCAGGATAATAGCACCAGCATCAAAGGCCTTCAGGGCATAAAATAATTCAGTAAATGTATTATGGCCATCAAATTGCCAAAAAGATTCGTCCCCAAAATAATCTTTATCGTAGCCTAATAAATGGGGTATTTCCTTCAAAATAAGCGTAATGCCAATAGCTGCCAACATGCCTTTAATAACCGCTGTGGGCACGTAGTTAGCCAATAGACCAAAACCTATAAAAGCCAATATAAACTGGATGATACCTGCTAACACAATAGCAAGTAAAAAGGCGTCAAAAGAGCCTAAGTCGCTTAAGGCGGCAAGCACAATTGTAATGAGGCCGGCTGCTGGGCCAGAAACACCGAGCCTCGAGCCAGAAAATAGCGCTACGATTGTGCCTCCAATAACGCCGGCAATAATGCCAGACATGACGTTAGGTAGACCCTCTTGCCCAGCGATGTTAGTGGAGGCAAAGCCGACACCTAAACAAAGTGGCAAAGCCACTAAAAAAACAACTAAACCTGCTGGAAGATCTTGCTTCCAAAATTTAAAAAAAGATAACATATGCTTGAATTAATGAGTGAATACAAATCAATCATTAAGCACAAGGAGGTCTAAAAGATCGGTTTTTATGCCCTATAAACAGTGAGGAATTATAGGAAGAATAAGCCCTTTTGGATGGGCTTACATTATTGAGGTCAAATGAATCAATAGAATGATTACACTCAACGAATTCATCTATAAACTTCAATTTAAAGGAATCATCGGATTCTTCATTCCCCTGACTTTCTTCTAACACAAGTAACTGTTGGTCGGCTTTTAAAATAGGTAGCACACCCGTACACACAGTTTTTAAGACAAAAAGCTGGATCATGGCAAACAAGAATATCTTTCCCAAATATTGCATATGACAAATATAAGGAAAGTTTATAATAGAAATTGCCCAGTTCTTCTATCCTTATTCAATCACATTCAATTCCTTACCGACTTTGATAAATGCAGCGATTGCTTTATCGAGGTCAGCTTGGGTGTGTGCAGCAGAAATTTGGGTGCGGATACGCGCCTGACCTTTAGCCACCACCGGGTAAAAGAAACCTATTGCATAAACGCCTTCAGTAAGTAAACGATTGGCAAACTCCTGTGACAAAGCGGCGTCATAAAGCATAATTGGTACAATAGGAGAACCGCCCGGCTTGATGTCAAAACCAGCAGCTACAATGCGTTCTTTGAAATAAGTTGTATTGGCCTCCAAACGGTCTCTGAGTTCAGTTGTTGCGCTCAATAAATCAAATACTTTTATAGACGCACCAACAATAGCTGGTGAAAGCGAATTAGAAAATAGATACGGGCGCGAGCGCTGGCGCAGCATCTCAATGATTTCTTTTTTCCCTGTGGTATATCCACCCATTGCGCCGCCAAGCGCTTTACCAAGGGTTCCGGTAAAGATATCGACCTTATCCATGACGCCAAAATGCTCAGGAACACCGCGGCCAGTTTTACCAATAAAACCTGCTGAATGACATTCGTCTGTCATGACCATTGCGTCGTATTTGTCTGCCAAAGCACAAATTTGATCCATGATGGCGAGGTCACCATCCATAGAAAACACGCCGTCGGTAACAATTATACGGTGTCTTTGCGCTTGTGCCGCCTGAAGTTGAGCTTCCAAATCTGCCATATCAGAGTGTTTGTAGCGATAGCGCGCTGCCTTGCACAAACGAATGCCATCAATAATTGAAGCATGGTTCAATTCATCTGAAATAATCGCATCTTCATCAGTGAAAAGTGGTTCAAAAAGCCCTCCATTTGCATCAAATGCTGCGGCATATAAAATGGTGTCTTCAGTGCCATAGAACTCAGCGATTTTGCGTTCCAAGGTTTTATGGATATCCTGAGTTCCGCAAATGAAGCGCACCGAAGACATTCCATAACCATGTGTATCTAAAGCATCCTTGGCCGCCTGTACAACTTCTGGATGTGATGAAAGACCTAAATAGTTGTTGGCGCACATGACCACGACTTCTTCACCAGTGCTTACAGTGACGTTAGAACCTTGCGGAGAGGTAATAATTCTCTCTTTTTTGAGTAGTCCGTTGTGTTCTATCTGAACAAGCTCTTGACTTAAATATGATTTGATTTTACCGTACATCAGGATTTGATTTTTTTTGATATCAATTGAAACAATAATTTGGCTTCTTTCTCATTGAGTTTTTTACCAAAGCGAACTTTTTGGTGAAAGTAATCAAACTCAAAGCGTTCACCGCCATTGATCCAAGGCGAGCTCTCCCAAAGCGCCTGAAAACTCCCCTCTTTTGGGATTTCAAACTTTAGATTCTTTATGTTGTCAAAATAATAAGGAACAGATTTGCCAAAATGGAGGAAAGATTTTTTTAAATAGAAGGCATCCGTATCTATCCTGATATATTCCTGCCCGCGGATATTCCAAAAGAAACTCATGGTTACCCTCCAGGCATAATACAACCAAAAGACAAGAAAAATCCATAAAATCATTTCCTCTTGACCTTTGAGCTTCATGACATTTAGGGCCCATATGACGGTAGCGCCAATGGCATACCACATTCCCAACCAAGCACCCATGATGGCAGAGATCCAAACATTTTTAGACGGATCAATGACAATGGTTGTTTTGTCTTTTTGATCATTAAAGCTAATGCGATTTCCTATCCACTTCACGCTACAAAATTAAACGAAAAAAGCCCCGCTTTTCAACGGGGCTTTCATAATATTTATCTTCTTAAAAATGCCAGAGGTTGTGTTCCCAATCGCGGATACTTTCTTTGACTTTCTCAGCTTCATACAAAGCGTCCACGCCAAATTTGTAATCTTGAATTTCACGGTCAAATTTGTCTGACACGCGGTAGATTGTTGAAGAAAACTTACGCTTCCAGAAAAGGTCATCAAAAGACATCCACTGTGCATCGTTCTGGTCATTGAAAA
>JBIKZM010000148.1:0-4364 GCA_044354735.1 Crocinitomicaceae bacterium | reverse complement strand
TTTGTTGTGACGCGCTGCAATGAGTGCAGCTTCGTTACATAAATTGGCGATGTCAGCTCCGGAGAAGCCTGGGGTTTGTTTGGCCAAGAACTCGACGTCGATTTCTGTCGAAATTTTGATTGGCATGAGGTGCACCCCAAAAATAGCCCTACGCTCATTGAGGTCAGGCATGTCGACATATATTTGACGGTCAAAACGACCTGCACGCATCAAGGCGCTATCGAGTACATCGGCACGGTTGGTTGCGGCTAGAATGATGACACCTGAGTTGGTGCCAAAGCCATCCATTTCTGTCAATAGTTGATTGAGGGTGTTTTCGCGTTCGTCGTTGGTGTTGAACCCATTGTTTTTTCCTCTGGCACGGCCAATTGCATCGATTTCATCAATGAATATAATAGCGGGTGCTTTTTCTTTGGCTTGTCGGAAGAGGTCGCGAACGCGCGAGGCACCAACCCCAACGAACATTTCAACGAAATCTGAACCTGAAAGCGAGAAGAAGGGCACTTTGGCTTCGCCTGCAACAGCTTTGGCTAACAACGTTTTTCCTGTTCCTGGAGGCCCTACAAGCAATGCGCCTTTCGGGATTTTGGCCCCAAGCTCGGTATATTTTTTTGGGTTTTTGAGAAACTCTACAATTTCGACAATTTCTTCTTTGGCGCCTTCTAGACCAGCCACATCCTTGAAGGTAATATTGGTGCTCTTCCCTTTTTCGTAGACCTGCGCACGAGACTTGCCAATATTGAAAATTTGACTGCCGCCGCCACCGCCGCCGCCACCACCAGACATGCGTCTCATGACGAACATCCAGATCAGTACGATGATGCCAAATGGCAATAAATAACCAAGAATTTGTGCAATCCAATTGGTTTCAATGATGTTTTCGTAGTCGTGGTAACCACGTTCATCCAATGATTTTTCAAAATTGGCGTGATTGCCAATATTTTCTAATTCAAATACAATTTTGGAAGGCTGTGCATTTTTGTTGACCAATAACTTGCGCAATTTCGGGAAGTCGAGGTCCTTGCGGTTATTGATATATGCAGTAGCGCTTTTACGCAACTGGAATCTAGCCGTACTTTGGTTTACGATTTTGACTTGCTTCACACCTTTCGCTTCTACGAGGTCGAGGAGTGTTTCTTTATATTTGATGGTGGTCTTGGTTTCGCTGTTGATGTAGAGGTGCGTGCTGACCAATACAATGACAAATGCGATGTAAATCCAGTAGACGGAAAAAGGATTTTTTCTTTTTTCTTCAGACATGTTGACGGAGATTATAAGTTGGGGAGATCGGTACGTTTGGCATCGGCCCAGAGGTCTTCGATGTCATAGAAGGAGCGAGCGTCTTTGTAAAATATATGACAAACAACATCAATGTAGTCGAGCAAAACCCATTCGGAATTAGACTTTCCTTCTGTGTGCCAAGGTTTTTCTTGGAGTTCTTTACGTGTATTGCGCTGGATGTTACTGGCAATACCATCTACTTGAGTGCTGGATTCACCACTACAAATTACGAAGAAGTCGCATACTGCGCTGTCTAGTTCGCGGAGATCGAGAATAGTGATGTCTTGCGCTTTGTTATTTTGCATCCCTTCAATAATTGCTTCGACGAGCAACGCTGAGGGCTCTAATTTTTTCTTTTTTGCCATTGATTTGTTTCTATTACAAAACTAACTGATAAATTTGAATCTCTTGATTTTCATGATGACCAAATTCGGCTCTGTTTTTATTCAGTTAGCATCGGTTGATTCTACCAACAATTATGCTGCCAATCTTATTCAACAAGGAAGTTGTCAAGATGGTTCGGTAATTATGGCAGATTATCAAACAATGGGCAAGGGGCAACGCGGTAATTCATGGCAGTCTGTCAGTGCGGCAAACCTAATGTTCAGCATCGCTTTGCGCCCCAAATACCAGCTAGAAGAGCAAATCCGACTGTCTTGGTACTGCGCAATCATTTGGCAACAATGTTTGTTTCGCTTTGGTATTGATGCGCAAATCAAATGGCCCAATGACCTCTACGTGGGCGAGCGAAAAATTGGAGGTGTGCTCATCGAACAACAATTAAAAGGTGCTACACTCGACTGGTCTATTTTGGGCTGTGGCATCAATGTCAATGAAGCTCCTGAGCGCATGCAAGCAACAAGTATTTACCAAGAAACGGGGCAAAGATTCAAGCCGCTTACGGTACTCACAGAATACCTCGAGTTACTCAATGGTCAGCAAAACCTGCTTTACGGAGATTTCTTAAAGCTAAAGGGTTTATTTGAGGAAGGTATGGGCTTTCGAAACCAGCCGCTTCAATTTGAAAAAAATGACAGTCAACCATTTGAAGGAATCATATTAGGAGTAAATGACCAGGGACAACTACAAATGATCGTGAATGGCACCCTGCAAAGTTTTGCCAATCAAGAAATCCGGTTTTTATTGCCCTTTACTTAATTCTTGTGCAAGATTATGCGCCATTTCGGCGAGTAGTTTTTGCAAGGGTTTTTCGATGAGCATTTTGAGCATCATATTGACATCTGCCTTGATTTCTATATAGCCTTTTGTGGTGTTTTGTACTTGTTGCATCCGAACAAATAAATCAAAAGCAAATGGATTGCTGCGCGCTCCTTTGAAATGAAGAAGAGAAGTATCTATCTCTTGTTTTTCGAGTGTTAAATGAAATTGCCCAGCAGCTTTGAAACTGAATTGAGTAGGCGTGCACTGAAAATCTGATGTTTGGTTTTCAGGAAGGATCAGCTTATAGTTTTTGGTCTCGGACAAGAACTGAAGCAACTGTTCTGTAGAGGCTTCAATGCTAAATTCTTGGCTTTTGAGCGTCAGCATTGCTTATTGGACTTGTTCGTCTTGCATCCAAGTGCTAGGATTGTTGCGCCAAGCATGTAGGGTTGCTTCGTCTGCGGCGCTCACGTAGTTTGTTTTGGTGGCGACATCTATAAGTGTGCTGTAGTCAGTGAGGCAAATGTGCGGGCAATTGGCCGCGTTAAATTGTTGTTCGGCTAAAGAAAAACCGTAAGTAAATGTAGCCACAAGACCTTTGACATCGAGGCCGCCGGCGCGGAGTGCTTCAACAGCTTTCAAGCTGCTACCTCCTGTAGAAATGAGGTCTTCGATAACGACAACACGCTGCCCTTCATGATAGGCGCCTTCGATGAGGTTTTCCATGCCGTGGCCTTTGGGGGCGCTGCGCACATAAATAAATGGCAAGCCGAGTTCTTGGGCAATGAGTGCACCTTGTGCAATGCCGCCCGTGGCAACACCCGCAATAACATCAGGCTTTCCGAAGTTATCGAGAATGGTTTGCGCATAGCCCTGACGTATGTGGGTACGCACTTCTGGAAAGCTGAGTGTGATGCGGTTGTCACAGTAAATTGGAGACTTCCAGCCAGAGGCCCAAGTAAATGGTTTGTCGGGTTGAAGACGTACTGCTTTTGTTTTGAGCAGCAATTCTGCTACCTTTAGGCTTAAATCTTTGTTCACATTCATGCTGCAAAAATACAAAGTTTTCATAGAATCGAGTTACATCTTTTTTAGTGAAACAGATCAAAACTTGCCAAATTGGCCTTTCGAGAGCCCGCATTCTTATGAAGAGCTTGTCCGCACGGTTCAAATGCGCAATTTTCAAGTGGTTTCTGCCGATCCGAAGCTGGCTATGTTTTCTTTTTTTAAGGAATTCAAGTTTGTGCAAACTGCCGGCGGTTTAGTTCAGCGCGGGCATGAGGATGCTTTCTTGTGGATGTATCGTTTTGAGCACCTTGATTTACCCAAAGGTAAAATTGAAAAAGGGGAGGGCGTATTGCAAGCAGCTATTCGTGAGATTCAAGAGGAAACAGGCCTAACCGGACAATTTGACTTGCGAGAACAGCTCCCCAATACCTACCATGTTTACGCCTTCAAAAACCGTTCTGTTTTCAAAGAAAATCATTGGTTTCGCTTCCAATTTTTTGGAGAAGCAGCGCTGAATCCACAAATAGAAGAGGGCATTGAAGCCGTTTTTTGGCTTTCAGATCAAGCCTGGCGCGGTCGTTTGGAACAAACCTACCCCGGTTTGCGAGAATTATTGGCGTCTGCTTGCTAAAAATGTGTTAATTTTATTTCTGACCTCACTGAATTTTATATACTTGTTCAATATAATAACGCCTACTCAATCTTTAAATGACAACATCATGAAACTGCTACAACTCTCTTTGTTTTTATGCCTCTCTCAATTTTTATTTGCCCAAACCACCGATAAAAGTAAAAAAGCTACTCAGCCAGCCTTGCGCTTTGCTGTTTTGGAAATTGAGCGCCAAGACATCCCTTATGGCTCCGAGGACCTCTTTATTTTTGAATTCAAAAACACCGCCAAAAAAGCAGCAGTC
>JBIKZM010000147.1:0-4394 GCA_044354735.1 Crocinitomicaceae bacterium | reverse complement strand
ACTTCCTTTTCTTCTTGAATGCGTTCAGCCTTGAGCGAAATGCGCAGCTGTAGTGTGTCTGTGGTTTCAAAAAACGGGATTTTTCGTTTGCCAGCAACATAATAAGGATGGCTGAAGCTCAAAAAAGTAATTGCAAGCTTTTCGGTATTGACTTGTTTCAAGGATAATTCTAGAATTCCGTTTTGTTTAGAAGTCCCATGGGCCAATGTATCTGCACCCGCAATAAGCCAACAATGTACATTAGGAATGGAATCTTTGGTCTGGATATCTGTAAAAGTACACTTGAGCACCTGAGCAGCGGCGCCAACACTAAAAAGCACAAAGAAAACAAACCAAAATAAGCGCATATGGATACGATGCCAACCTGGGTAAGTTTTCACAATTTTAGCAGACTTTCTGCACCCAATGCATTGTGTCGGCAATTTCACCAGACTTTACGCCGTCGATATAGGCTTTGATTCTCAGGGATATTTCGCGGGTTTCGAGCGCTGGAAGCGTGATTTTTTCGTCGCGGTAACCAATGATGGCAATTGGCGCTATGGTAGCGGCTGTTCCTGCACCAAAAGCCTCTTGAAGCTTTCCGGTTTTGGCAGCCTCAATGATTTCGGCAACCGTGACTTGGCGCTCTTCTACAGGAATACCCAAATGACGGGCGAGTTCTAAAACTGTTTTTTTGGTGGTACCGCGCAAAATGGTATCGGCTTCTTCGGAAGGTGTGATGATTTTGTTGTCCATGACAAACAAGATGTTCATGGTACCAGACTCTTCGATGAAAGTATGTGTTTTGGCGTCTGTCCAGACCAACTGATGAAAGCCTTGTTGTTGGGCAAGTCTGGCTGGATACAAAGATGCACCGTAGTTGCCGGCTGCCTTAGCTCTGCCCACACCACCTTCTGCTGCGCGCGTATAGTACTCTTCAATTTTGACCCGAACTGGTTCTGCGTAATAGGCGCCAACTGGAGAATTGATGATGACAAATTTATAGTTGTCTGAAGGTTTGATACCGACAAATTCATCGGTAGCAAACATAAACGGACGAATATATAGCGCGTAGCCAGGTTTGCTAGTGACCCAGTTTGCGTCTGCGGCAACAAGTTGATTCACGGCTGCCAAAAATAATTCTTCTGGAATTTCTGGCATACACATGCGCGCTGCAGACTCCGCAAAACGACGTGCGTTGAGTTCTGGTCTGAACAATACAACTTCGTTGTCTTTGTTGCGGTAGGCTTTCATGCCCTCAAAAATGGACTGCCCATAATGAATAGCAGACATCGCTGGATGCATCGCAATAGGGCCAAAAGGTAAAATTTCTCCTTGCTGCCATGCGCCATCGGCGTATTCCATCACAAACATGTGATCGGCGAAGATTTTTCCGAAAGGGAGGTTGTCCCAGTCAACTGTTGACAACTGGCTGTTGGTGTTGTGCGTGACGGGGAACATGAAGGAAACTCCTGACATAAGCGTATTAATTGATGCGCGAATATACAGCTAAATCATAGAGCATACAACTTATTGACCGTATTAAAAGCATTCCTTAACTTTGCCTAATGCATGCCTTCACACAAGCCTTAGAAATCCTTCAAAAGCATTGGGGCTTTTCGGCCTTTAGGGCAAGTCAAGAACCCATCGTGACGGCTGCGCTAGCTGGTCAAGACACGCTGGCCTTACTCCCAACCGGCGGAGGCAAGTCCATTTGTTTTCAAGTACCTGGTTTGCAGCGCGAAGGGCTTTGCTTGGTGATTTCACCACTCATTGCACTGATGCAAGATCAAGTGGAAAACTTACACAAGCGGGGCCTTCGTGCCAAAGCACTCACCAGCGGACTCACCTTTCGAGAAATTGATCAAATCCTAGACAACGCCCGATTTGGCGGCCTTGATTTTTTATACACTTCACCCGAACGCATCCAATCGGCTCTCTTTATTGAGCGCTTCAAGCGCATGAAAATTTCGTTGTTGGTAGTAGATGAGGCCCACTGTATTTCGGAATGGGGCCATGACTTTCGGCCCGCTTTTCGCCAAATTGCCAAATTGCGCCAACTTCAGCCAGAAGTCCCCATTTTAGCCTTAACAGCCACTGCCACCAAAGCGGTTCAGCAAGATATTTGCCTGCAGTTAGAGATGCCCAAAGCGCAAGTGCTCGAGGCTTCGTTTGCCCGAGTCAACTTACAGTATTTAGTGCGGCCTGCCCACAACAAAATGCAAGAAATCTTGGCCATTTGCCAAAGAGAAAAAGGAACTGGTATTGTGTATTGCCAAACCCGGCGTTCGGTCAAAGAAGTGGCACGGGTTTTATTGGCAAATGGACTCAGTTGTGGTATTTATCACGGTGGGCTCAGTGCGCAAGAGCGCAGCCAGATGCTCCGTGCTTGGCTCACAGACAAGAACCAAATCATGGTGGCCACCAACGCTTTTGGCATGGGTATAGACAAACCCAATGTGCGTTTTGTGCTGCATTATGAAGTGCCAACTTCACCGGAGGCTTACTTTCAAGAAGCAGGTCGTGGTGGTCGGGACGGTCTTCCCTCCTACGCACTTTTGCTGCATGAACCCAATGATTTTACGCAAATGCAGCAGCAACTCGATAAAAGCTTTCCGAGTGCCGAACGCGTTATTTTTGTGTATCGCGCCATTTGCAATTACCTCAAAATAGCCATTGGGTCAGGTAAAGATGAGTGCTATCCGTTTGACATGAAAACTTTTTGCCGGACCTTCGAGCTACCCGACGACGAAGTCTATTATGCGCTCAAGATTTTGGCCCACAATGGCAATTTAAGTTTAGAAGAAGGCTTTTTTCAGCCCACACGCCTGCAGTTTATAGTCAATAATGAGGTGCTCTACAACTTTCAGATCCAACACGAAGACTATTACACGCTTTGTGCTACTTTGGTGCGCAGCTATCCAGGTATTTTTGACCAAATGACGCGTCTTCACGAAGACAAAATCATCCAAAGACTAAAAACAACGCCGCAGCGTTTTGAAGAACAACTAGACTTCATGCAAAAAAACGGCATCATCGAACTGACTAAAAAGAGCAACTTACCCCTGCTCTATTTCACTATTGAAAGGCTTCCGGAGTCTTATCTGAACCTCAAAGCGCAAATTTACCTTGAGCGCAAGCAGTCTGCTCAAGACAAACTTGCGGCCATGCAGCGCTACTGTCAAGAGCCTATTTGCCGCGCCCAACAACTCATCACTTACTTTGGGCAGCAAATTACACCGTGCGGGCAGTGCGATGTATGCCTGCCCCGAACTCTAGACGACAACTCGCTGTTGGCTTTTCTTATTGAGCCCCGAAGTATAGCAGCGCTCGAAGCGCATTTTTTATGCGCCAAGGCCGAACTCGAGCCAATGATCAGGCCACATTTACTCACCGAAAAAATCAAGTTCAAAGCGGGAAAATTCTACCTCTAAATCTCGCTCATGACCACCCCTGCTGTACAAGAAGCGCCAAAACTCCAATGGCATGTCTTGCTCGTTTTGTTGCCTTTTGTCATCGGAATCTACCTGGCCGACTACCGTAATTTAACGGATAGTTCCTTGCTTTTTTTCAAGTTTTTTTCAAGTTTTTGCCTTTTGCTTCTCTTTTTCAAATCTTGGCGGCAAATCGGCATTGTCCTTTCCTTTCTTGCCCTTGGTTTTTGGCTGCTTTACAGCCGTCAAGCCGAATTCAGGGAGCAGCAAACACGCCAATTTGATTTCGACGTCGAAGGTTTTTTAATCCCGCAAACGATTGAGCGTAAAAAGGATCTTCACAAAATCAAAGGCCGTTTTTATTTCGCTAAGCCAAAGGCCAAAAAGTCAATTCTGCTGCAACTCTATTTCTTCTCTCCAGCGCCGCTTCATTTAAGAACTGTTTACGCCTTGCGCTGCCGGCCTGAACTGCTGCAAAACGAGCGCTACCCAGGTGCGTTTGATCAGTCTAGATACTATGAATTGCAAGGAGTTAGCCATCGGGCGTTTGTGCAGTCAGGTGACATTCAAGAATTGGAGACCACTCCTTTTGGCGCTACAAGCGGTGGGCTTTTGCGCATCAAAAGTCAACTTTCCGAACTCTTTTCACGCACCTTGAGTCCGCGCTCGGCAGCGATTGGCAGGGCACTGATTTTAGGTGAGCGCGACGGTATTGACGCCCAATTGCGGTCTTATTTTTTAGCGACAGGCTCGATGCATATTTTGGCTGTTTCAGGCATGCATATTGGGCTGTTGATTTTGGCTTTGCTCAAAATATTGAGTTACTTTTCAAGATGGGTGAGCCGCAAACAAGCACTGCTGCTCGTGCTTTTCATTGTCTGGTATTACGCGGTGCTCACAGGTTTGTCGGCCTCTGTTTTGCGCAGCGTATTTATGTTTAGCGTTTTGCTTTTGAGTCAGTTTTCAGGTCGGCAGATGAAC
>JBIKZM010000146.1:0-4411 GCA_044354735.1 Crocinitomicaceae bacterium | reverse complement strand
CTCCTTTGGTGAATTTCATGGCGCCCATGTCGAGCATAGATAAACCTACACGCGCCTTGTATTTGTTTTCATTGCGCATCCAGAGGTCGGTTTTGCCGTCCATGTCGTATTTGTATTTGGCGTAGTTGGGGCGCCATTCGTAAACCGCACCTAAATCAAGACCAAAGCCAATAGAACCCGGCTTGAGGTAGCTGCCAATATTGCTGTTGTTGATTTCCCCATTTACCCCAGCGGTGATAAAATCACCTACTTCTTTGGAATAGCCGTAGTCAAAGGTACCGGCTAAATATTGAGAGGTGTCTTCGTTGATGAGGTTGTAACTAAAATCTTTGGTATGCACATAGGCGCTCGCAAAGCCCAGTAATATTTTTGGGCTGATGCCAATTTTCAAAAAGTGTTCTTTGTTGTCGATAAGCACTTGGCTGTAATTGAAACCAATTTCGCTCCAGGTCATGTGGTCAATATTGACGAGTTCTTCGTTGAGCTGCATGTTCCACAGGCCCGGGTATTCCAAGCCTTCTTCGGATAAAACGGCCAATTTTGGATCCATGTTGTCTACGTTGGTAATCGAACGCAAATTGGCATAGATGCCTAATGAACGTTTTTCGCCGATATGGAAAGCTAAGTTAAATAAGTCGAGTCTGAAGTTGATGTTTGCGCCCAAAACGCCATTGGAACCGGCGTTGTAGTTTCGTACAATGAGGCGATCAATAAAAGTCGAAGACGGATAAGCCCAAGTATCGAGCACAGCGGTATCTGTTAGGGATTTGGCCCACCAGTAGCCACCGTTGCCTTGTTCGTTGCGCATGGCGTCGGCAGAGAAGTAGCCAAAATTTTGATAGGTAAAGAGGTTCAAAGCGGGTAAGGCTAAGTCCATTTTATAGCGGCCGTCTACAAAAGATGCCGGGTTGACTAAATTGCCCATCGCGCCAGCATAATTACTCGAACTTGCGCCTAAATAAGCCTGTGCTTGTACTTTAAAGGTACTGAGCAGCAATAAAAATGACCAGGTTAATTTTCTCATTGTTTGTTGTATTGAATCATGTAATTTCCTAAAAATGTGGTAATCGAGTAGGCGTTGTTCCCAAAAGAACTGAGTTGTACTTCTTGTTGTCCGTGACGCTTTTCGGTGTCGAGGTCTCGTCCTAAGTCGTCGAGCAGATAAATTTGGTTGCCTACGGCATCCATTATACTCAAAATACTTTGGTTGTTGGCGCCAGAGAAACTCGAGAATTGGGTGAGCTCAACAGCATCGAGTGTTTTTTCCCAGACGCGCTGCCCCTTCGCGTTGAAGGCAAAAAGACTGGCGTTGCGTTTAAAGACAATGATTTGGTTTTCAGCTTGCATATAAGATCCGACACAGAGAACGCGCGAAGGTACCTCAAATTGTTTTTGACCATTTAAAGAAAGGAGCGTAGCTGTGTTTTTTTCGATTTTTACAGCGTAGCAAGCGCTTGTATTGCCAACTAAAACGTATGTAGAATCTGCATTTTGCTTCATTGCTACTTTGCGCTTAGACAAATCAACAATTTGTTGCTGCGTATCCGTTAAAATACTGACATACGCTTTTCCACTTTGCTTGTAGCCCTGGATTGCACGCACTTTACTTCCCAAGCTAAATTGTTTGATGAGCCCTCCCGCTTCGGAATATATCTGAACACTATTTGAATTACTCGAACAAATAAATTCTTTTTTGCCTTTGTTCTCTGTCACTTGGATGCGCGTACCTGCATCGTGAGTCAGGCGGTACACCAAGCGCCCCGTTTTATCGAACAGTTGGGCTTCGTGTTCAAATTGTACACAAATAAGCTGAGAGAATCCGCTAATTTGATATAATTCAACGACTTCTTGCGTGAGGGCTTTGTCCCATTTGCGCAAACCATTGATATATCCGACCAGTTGGTGGTTTTCAGTGAGGGCAATCACGTTTCCGCGTTCGGCAAAGGCTGCAAATTGCAACACTCTAAAGCCTGGATTCATCACGAAGTAGTCTCTTATTTTTTCTTGCTGCTCAAGGGTTTGCGCGTTGAGTTTCTTATAACTCGTTTCGATAATCTGTTTGCCAAGAAGCGTAACGGTTTTCTTTTGACTGGCATCTACCCAGCGCGCACTTACTTTTTGTGGCATTTGGGCATAGATTCTATTCGAGAGGTTTTGGTCTTGGGAAAGGGTCTGTCCTAGACTTGCTGCGGCAAGTGCTTGGTTGAGCAGCGCTTGGCTAGGACTTGCAAATGCATATTGGCCTGAAACCGCTAAATGCCAGGTCGTTTTTTCTGAACTGATCAGTTCACTGAATTTTATTTGGTCGAAAGCAGCACTTTCTGTGTTGAGTTCTTCTTTTCTGAAATATTCGTTCAGGGTTTGAATAGGATTGGAGTTTTCTTGAAAATCAAATATGACTAAACTAGCGCTATCTTGCTTGAGGTGCACAAAACCATGATCGATACATCTAAACCATGGGCTTTTGGCAAAGGAAGGGTCGAGTTGTTGGGCATAAGATTTCTCGTAGAAGTAGTAGCGCTTGAAAAAATCTGGAATTACATCTCCAAAAAGGGCTTGGTCGTCTAGTTTGCGCAGAGCAGGGTTGGGGTTTTTGTACTTCACATAACGGTATTGCGCATCCTTTTTGCAATAAGTTTCCGTCAGGCGAAGTTGCTTGCCCGGAGCCCATTTGATCCATGCATAACTCGCTTTGGTACTCACATTGATGCGCAGCGGTTCAGCTGCTGGCAGCTCACCTTCAAAAAGGATCAATTGGTTGCGATTGTATTTGCCATGGAGTTGACCAAATTCAAATTGTTTGAGTTGGCCAAGTTGTAGCGGGAAAAGCCCATTTGCAAAAAGGTTCTTGATGTCTTTTTGTGTCCAATTTCCTTTTTTTTCGATGAGTATTTTAGTGGATTTAGCACTGAAGAAAAGGGCAATTGGCTCTTTGGTTCTTTTGATGATGGTGTAGTACAGACTTTGATTGAGTTCTGTAGTGACCATGCGCTCGTTTTCCCAATCGAGGGCTTGCGGATCTTGGATCACGTAAACCGTTTGATCTTTGGTATTGAAATAGGTTCTGAAATCAACAAGGTTTTCGTTGGAGAGGAGGTCGTAGGAGCTAAAAACAACCCAACCAAAGGCCAAAAGACCGAGAATGAGCAGAACAAGACGTTGGCGCATGCGTTTTTTTTCAAAGTTAGTCAAAAAGGCCAAGTTGTTGGTCGCGAGGCAATAATTGAAACGTTATTCTGTGATGTGGTGAAGGGCCAAATTGAGCGAGGGCTTTGCGGTGCGCAATTGTGGGGTATCCTTGGTTTTGTTCCCAAGCATATTGCGGATAGGCTTGATGTAAATCTGACATCAATAAATCTCTATGTGTTTTGGCGAGAATACTCGCTGCAGCAATACTCGAAAAACGGGCATCACCTTTGACCATACACGCATGAGGTATTTGCTGATAAGATTTGAAACGATTGCCATCCACTAAGATAAATGCGGGCGGTAATTGAAGTTGCTCCAATGCCCGATGCATGGCTAGTATGCTTGCATTGAGGATGTTGATCTGATCAATTTCGATATGGTCTACAATGCCAATGCCGTAGCAAAGCGCTTTTTCCAGGATTTCTTCTCTTAGTTGGGCTCGCTTTTTGGCACTTAGTTGTTTGGAGTCATTGAGGGCGGCTATAGGCCTTGCAGGATCAAGGATCACCGCGGCTGCCACCACAGGCCCTGCCAAGCAACCTCTGCCGGCTTCATCGCAACCGGCTTCCGGCACAAGCTCTTGGTATTGTAAGATTAAATCTACCACACAACCAAATTATTGAAATATTTTGTAGTTTTATGCTAATCTAAAACTCACTCCATGAAAAAACTAACTCTTCTCTTATTGGCATTAGGGCTCAACTTGCTCGTTTTTGGTCAAAAAACACTTAGTGCTACGGCAGCTAATTTAGCTGAGCTCAAAGGGGGAGTGGCCAGTGGCCATATCCAACTTGCGCTACCGGCAGAGGTCACAGAAGAAAATGTAGTGATGTACGCTAAATATTACACCAATATGTTTACCGTTGATTTCAACGCCAAATCACATGTAGCTACTTTTCACATGCTCACTAATGATGCCAATTCAAGACGCGTTATTTTGCGTTTTTTAGGCGCCAATCAAATTGCCAATGTGCAGGTAGCAGATCGTGCTTATGACCTCGGTGCATTTTTTGAAAATTTCCTTCAATAATAGATTGCTCTCCACAACACACTCATGAAAATATTTTTTGTTGCGCTTGCCTCACTATCCTTGACCTTGTCAAGCTGTAAAAGCACTCAAATCGCCTACAAACACTATGGCCCTGTTGCTGTAGATAGCACTCAAGCGATTTCTCTAGACCAAATGTTGCTTGCTTATAAAGCCAATCCGCAAAACGACAAC
>JBIKZM010000009.1:0-13492 GCA_044354735.1 Crocinitomicaceae bacterium | reverse complement strand
AATGCGCCCCAATTGGGTTTGTTGTGGCGAATTCGGCTCAAATAGATGCTTTTTTTCGGCTATAATTTGATATAGTGCTGTGTAATCGCAGGGAAATCCACCGAGGTCAACAGGCATAATGACTTTAGTTTTATGCGTTATTTTAGCGGCAACTTCACTCAAAGAAAGGTTGAAGTCAGCGCTGTTTACATCGACAAAAACAGGCGTGGCGCCAGTGTGCAGTACTACATTGGCACTTGCACAATAGGTGTAGGCAGGAATGATGACTTCGTCGCCGGGCCCCACGCCCCACCAGCGCAATAAAACTTCCATTCCAGTGGTCCAGGCACTCACTGCAATAGTGGTTTTGGAACCGCAGTACGCCGTAATTTCTTTTTCAAATTGTTTGGTGCGCGGCCCGGTAGTGATCCAGCCACTTTGGAGCGCGGCAGTTACTTCATCAATGACGGCTTGGTCGATGCGTGGGGGAGAAAAAGGAATCATGAAAGTGTCGTTAAATGGGTATACAAAGATGCGGCAATTTGATCGCGGTTGAAATGCGTCGAAACATATTTTCGACCATTTGCTCCGGCCTTTTGAATACTATTCGGGTTTGCTACTAATTTTTGAACAAGCGAACAAAGGGCCTCGACGTTTTCGGGTTCAAAAAACCATCCGGCCTCTGCATTTTCGATGAAATGTTGTCTGGCTTCGCCATCTACGCCTAAGAGCAGCGGAACTTCCATGGCCAAGGCTTCAAATACTTTGGAGGGAATAGCGCCTTGGAAGAGCGGTAAATTCTTTAAAGGAACAAGTGCAACATCGATTGCTTGAAGAATAGCCGGCATTTCGGCTTTTGGGACGGGTTCCAAAAAATGAACGTTGCTGAGCTGTAATTTCGCTTTGAGGTTTTCAAGTTGGGGTTTTTCAGGTCCAGAACCTTGAAGAATAAAATGCACTTGCGGATAGGCACTTAGTTCGCTGGCTGCTTTTAAAATAACTTCTAAGCCCTGCGCATGCCCTATGATACCCCCGTAAAAAAACAATAAATCAGTTGAGGCAAAGCCATTTTTGGTTCTAAAATCACTTTCGGTGAAATGAGCGGGTTTGTAAAAATCGATATTTACACCATTGGGTAGCCAGTAAACTTCTTTGGAGGGAAAGCGACGGGCAATATCTGTCACGATGCCTTGGGTTTGGCCCGTGATGAGCGCTGCGCGCTTGTAACATTTAGCCTCGAGTCGATAGGCCATTTTGAGTAGGGCTGCATTGTTGACTATACCCAGTTTTTCTGCACTTTCTGGCCAAAGATCACTGACGTTAAAAATGAGTTTAGCGTTTAGCTTTTTGGCCAAAGCCATGGCGCTATAGCCTAAGAAAAGCGGTGGGCTTTCGACGAGTAGAAAATCA
Source organism: Crocinitomicaceae bacterium (assembly GCA_044354735.1). Taxonomy (GTDB): domain Bacteria; phylum Bacteroidota; class Bacteroidia; order Flavobacteriales_D; family Crocinitomicaceae; genus UBA952. The sequence goes on along the minus strand of JBIKZM010000009.1, from coordinate 12,103 downwards.
AAATGCTCGAGTTTTCTACCGCGCCAATAAGAGGTCCAGACAAAGCTAAAATAGTTGAGCAGGCGCGACACAATACTTTTAGAAGAAGAAACATAAATAGAAGCGCGGTGCACCGGAATGCCATCGATCAGTTCTTCTCGATTCTCACCATTTTGATACCCCTCTTGGATGCTCATTTTTGGGTAGTTGGGCAAGGCAGTAAGCACCTCAATTTGGACACCATAGGCTTTGAGTCTGACTGCGAGTTCGTGTAAGCGATTTTGTGGTGCGCCAATTTCGGGCGGGTAATATTGGGTCAGGATAAGTAGCCTCATTTTGCAGTATTTTTAGGCCAATAACTCAGCGCTGTAAACCAGCATAAGAAAAAAACAATGCCGGACTCGCGTTGTAAGATGCTTTCAAATAGGCAAAAAACAATAAAAACGAGGGAAAGCAACAGTCCGCTGAGTTGTCTTTTGTTGTAAAAGGCTTGGTTGATGAATGCCAAAAGTCCTAAAAAAAGCAGCACGCCAATGTAGCCGATTTCATTCCAAATTTGCAAAAACTGATTGTGCGGATTGAATTCTTTTTTTGCCTGTTCTGGGTAGCCCCAAGCGATGAGTTTTTGGGAAAGTGCAGGCTCAAGCCCGCCCAAGCCAAGTCCCATTGGATGTTTCAAGCCAAGTTCAACACTTGCTGTCCAGAGAATCAAACGGACTTCATTGCCTTGTAAGGGTTCATTTCTTCCCTTGACAAATGCCTCCGGATTTTCAATATAACTGCGCGTGAAGTCTCTGGCATTTTGTGCATCGGATCGGATATCCTTGCTCAATAGTGCGAGCACAATACTGAACAATAAAAGGAGGGCGCCAATGACAATACTTTTGGTGGTACCCAAATATTGAAGCAAGCGATAAATGGTAAAAATCATCAAAACCATAACCAGCGCGATAATTCCAGCTAAGGTGCCAAGATGCAAATGCATACTTGCAAAAATCAAAATTAGCAACCAGGAAATCCAGCGCGGTTTGGCCCGAAACCAAGCCACCTTGCCTTGCAATAAACCGATGATTGAAAAAATCAAAAACGCTGAAAAATAAGACGGATGGTGTACTTGAGAAAAATAAGTGGTACTGAAACAACGCACGCTTTGGCCTAGTGTAAGCTGGCACAGCACGGCATCATAATAGGCAATTGCAATTAAAACCAAGCAGCCAAGCGTATGTGCCAACCACATTTGCGCTATTGGAAGCGGATTTTTCCATTTGAAACTAAAGAGCAGCGGAAAGGCGAGGAGTGCTAATTTTCTTTCGAGGGCACTCCAATCGGGTGTGCTTGTCCAGAACAAGGAGCTGCAATACAAAAGAAATAGTAGGATCCAAGAGACATGAACGAACTGTATTTGAAATTGATTCTCTTTTTTCAAATGACCTACAATTGCGATACCGAGCAATATAATCAGCAAGGGCCCCGATAAGCCTTTGGATAGCAACCACAATCCGCAAAAGGCGATCAGGAGCAGGTTGAAAAGGCGTTGGGTGGTAGGCATTTACAAAGAAAGATAAAATTCACGGAGTTTGAGGGCTTCCATTTCCCAATTGTATTTGGCTTCAAAGAGACTGCGGGCCTTCATGCCCATTTGCAGTGTTTCTTCGGGCTGCTCGGTAAAATCAATAAGGGCTTGTGCAATTTCGGCTTCATTTTGCGGATCGACAAAAATGCCGCAATTGGCATCGTGAAGAAGCATACGATACAATGGAAAGTCGCTCGCAAGCACTGCACAGCCCGCAGCCAAGTATTCAAACATTTTGATTGGATACGCTTCTTTGTAGCTTGGCGTCGGGTGCAGCGTGACGATGCCAACGGAGCACTGCTGCAAAATTTCTTGGATTTTTTCACGCCCAACTTGTCCATAAAAACGCACATTTCGCCATGCTTTTGTGCTTTCTAATTCGGCTTGTAATAGCGGGTCATCAAAAGTACCCGCTAAGTGTAAGACCGCATCGAGGTCTTTCATGGCCAAAACTACTTCGCGTATGCCTCTCGATGCATAAAGCCCGCCGATATAGCAGAAATGCGTTGCTTTTTTCACCTGCCAATTGGGTAACGGGAATTCAGCTTGCAACGGAAAATTGCGCACCAGGACCACCTTTTGATTCATTTTTGAAAAACGCGCACATATGCCTGGTGTAACCGAGATGATGCCATTGAGTTGTCGAACACTTCTTTTTTCATACTGTGTATACACCAATGAGATCAGTTTTCTAAAAACCCAAGGAATCCAGAATTTATCCATAATTTGCTTGGGTACATCTTCGTGCGAGTCAAAGACGACTTTAGCTCCTGTTTTCTGAAGTTGAGGTGCAATTCGAAGTAATTCAGGATCATGAAGATGGTAGATATCAGCTTGAATGGACAAACCCACTTTTAATACTTCATTTACTGTATGTTGAATCCGTTTGCTTCGGACTTGTGTTTGAGCAGAAAAACTATGGATATGCACGCCGTCTTGTAAGCGGCTGTCCGTATTGGGCACCACGATATGCATTTCAAAATATGGCGTCATTGTTTTGGCCATCTTGTGAAAGATGCGGATATCTCCGTCGAGGTGAACACTCGTTAAGTGACAAATGCGCAGTTGTTTAGACATGTGAGCTTTCCATAGTTGGGCTAGACAATAACAGCAGTAAGATCAGGCCCCAGCCACCGCTAAATAGCAAAGTGAGCAGAGAGCCAGAACTGAGCAAAAGTAAAGGGAAAATCTGCAAACTAAAGGCCAATGTGGCAGTAGTTTCCCTATGTACAGTGTTTAAAAAATGAAAGAAAAAGGCAAGAAATACCGCAGAAAAAGGCAAGCCCCACCAACCAAAATTGGCATAAGCGCGCATAAAATGCGCTGTATTGACGCTCCCTTGTATGCCCTGTTCTGCGTAGTCAGGATAGAAAAGTGCATAAAGCTCGAGGTTGTAGTCGGTCGTTTTTTGACCGGTGAGTTTGGCGTAGGGTCCAAAATCACGACCATATAAATAGGGTTTGTCTTTGGGGACATGCGCAAACCACATACTCATGGTTTTACCCGGCACGATAAAAATACGTTTGAGTATTCCTTCCGACACAATATTGGCGCGGCCCTTTTTTTCTAAAGTTGGTTTGAGGTCGTGCTGTCCGCCGTGCAATTGCGGATTGTTTGCAAATACGGCAACAACAAATAAAACGCCCATCACAACAGTACTCAAAATGCCTGCCCACCATTTTCTATTCAAGAAAAAATAAACAAGCACCGGAAACCCTACCCAAAAGATCAAACTTTTTTGCAGCAATGCAAGCCCATAAAAACAGCCCACACCTATGCTCAAGATAAAGCCGAAGTAATTTTTTCGAATGAGAAATAACAAGGTGGTTGTGGGCAGAATAGCTCTAATAGACCAGGTGCTGGCATAATGTAACCACTTGGGTAGACCGGCAGAACTCATTTTGCGGATCATATTCGCTTGTGAGAGTTTAGAAGCTTGCCAGGCCTCCATAAAAGGGATTTTACCCAACCAAAAAAGATGTAAAAAAATGACCAAAACGGCAAAAGCGAATAAGAACCATTCAACATGTTTGAGCGCTAATTTGGGTAGCGTGATCGACATTTGTTGGCTGCGCACTAAAAAATAACACAATAAAAAGGGTACCAAAAAAAGCAACCATAATGATGGCGCATAGCGCAGACCAGAAGTTGAAATGAGTCCGATTTGCAATAAGCCAAATACGAAAAGATAACTCGTCAAATACGGATGTTCCTTCGCGAAGGCAGCTAGCTGTTTCATACCCGACTTTTTTCGTAGTGTTTGACACGGTTGTAAATCAAGCCATAATAACAACTGTAAGCGATGAGGTCAACTAGGCAATAACGCCATACAAAATCTTGAATACTCGGCCCCGGGTTTACATATAGCCAAAGCATGGCCGCAAAGTAAAGGATTTGCCAAACTGCACTGAAGCGAACTTCTTGTAGTGCAACCAAAGTAGAGCTCAAGGGTGAAACGACAAATTTAAGGGTCTGGCCAAAAATAAGCACACCGGTGAGCTGACCAGCGAGGCGCCATTCGGGTCCAAAAACAAATGCGAAAAGGGGAGAGGCAAACAGCAGCAAAAAAACAGCGAGGGGCATACTCAATAAGAGTAGTGTCAGGCTCACTTTTTTAAAATCAGGCACAATCGCTTGCTGCTTGCGAATGCGCTCTGCCTGATGCTGTAAATAAACTTGAGAAAGTGAAATGGAAATGAGCGCCATGGGCAAGGAGAGCACCATTCTACTGAGGTCAAACTGTCCTGTTTGTGCTTTGCCAAAGGCTGCATTCACGATGAATACAGGAAGGGTGAGGCTAATGGTGTTGAGCAAAGACGGAAAGGCATGGTAAATGGGAAAGCGCCAGTACTTTTTGAGCGTCGGAATGATATTTTGGAGCCGAAAAGCAAAATTGAGTCCCATTCTTTTGGCCTGCCAAAACCCACCAAAAAAATTGATGATATCGCCCACTAGATTACCGAAAAGCAAACCCGTGCTGCTGCCAAAATACCCACTTGTGCTCTGTGCAGCCGCTTCTGTGGTTCTGCGGTAGACTTTATTTTTGGCCGCATCTTTGAAGGCCTTTTTTCGGATCAGGTATAAATTAAAGCACTGAAAACTACTGACTAAAAAAATACTGAATGGCAATAAATGGAGATACCAAGTTTCGTCGTCGTTTAAAGAAAAGCGTTGGACAATCCAGGGTTCATTTAAAAATACAAGAAGCCACACAATCAATGCAATAACAGCTGTTATCAAGACGCCTCCCGCTACTAAATGATTGGCTTCTCGGTCGTCTTCTGGCAACACAATAGCACTCTCATACTTGAGATTGGCAATCGCAACAAGCATGCCTACAGCGGTGACATAAAGTGCTGCGGTTCCAAATTCTTCTGCAGTGAATATTCTCCTGAGTAAGGGCTGAAATAGAATAGGGATGAGTTGGGCGAATACCGTACCAATGATTAAGGTCGCTGAATTGCGAAGCAGTCCGGAGTTGGAAAAATATTGGCGGATTCGTTGGTACATAAGTGAGCTAACACTACAAAGATAATCAAATCAAAATGTATTCATTTTTAGCGCAAATAACATAGTAGCAGTATATTTGTGCAAACTTTCAACAAAATGAAAAACGTAGCAGTAATTGGTGCAGGCACCATGGGTAATGGCATCGCACACGTCTTTGCCCAATTTGGATACAACGTCAATCTAATCGATGTTTCAGAGGCTGCCCTCGAACGCGCAATTGGCACCATTTCTAAAAACCTCGATCGCCAAGTAGCCAAAGGAAGCCTCACTGAAGCGCAGAAAGCCCAAACGCTTCATAACCTCTCTACTTTTTCCAATATGTCTGAGGGCGTAAAAGGTGTAGAATTAGTAGTAGAAGCAGCTACAGAAAATATAGAGCTCAAACTTAAAATATTCAAAGACCTCGATGCGTTGACAGCGCCAGAAGTTATACTTGCCACCAACACCTCTTCGATCTCCATTACCAAAATTGCGGCTGTTACCAACCGTCCAGATAAAGTGATCGGCATGCACTTCATGAATCCAGTTCCGGTCATGAAACTCGTCGAAATTATCCGCGGTTACTCTACCTCAGACGAGGTCACCGAATGCATCATGGAAACCTCGCGCAGTTTGTCTAAAGTTCCGGTGGAGGTCAATGACTACCCTGGTTTTGTAGCCAACCGCATCCTCATGCCGATGATCAACGAAGCGATTTATACTTTGTTTGAAGGTGTGGCGGGAGTAGAAGAAATCGATACCGTGATGAAACTCGGAATGGCACATCCAATGGGGCCGCTTCAACTGGCCGATTTCATTGGTCTAGATGTCTGCCTTGCTATCTTAGAAGTATTGCACAATGGTTTTGGCAATCCAAAATATGCTCCTTGTCCGTTATTAGTCAATATGGTGATGGCAGGTAAAAAAGGAGTGAAGTCGGGTGAAGGTTTTTATTCCTGGACCCACGGAACCAAAGATTTAGTGGTAGCCTCTAATTTTAAGAAGTAAGCCTTAAAAGGGTCCTATTTTCTTTAACTTATCCAGGACAATTTTGTCAATCGGAAATGTGAGTGCGTTGCTTTCAAGTGCTTGAAGCTTTACCCAGCGTTGTTTTTCTTGTTCTTCTGTAAATGGAAATTCATATTTTTCATCAAAAGGAAGTTCATTTCTTTTCAATTTGATGCGGTAGTAAAAGGCCACTAAATTGCTTTGGTCAAAAGCGGAGAGCTGATGAAATTCATTGACATAAAAGAAATCGGCTGAGGTAAGCACCAAACCAAGTTCTTCTTGAAGTTCTCTAAATAGGGCGTCTTTGATGCCTTCTCCTGATTCAACACCTCCACCAGGAAATTTAGTAAAAAAGGTTCCGAAGCGACATTCATCAGAGAGTAAAATCTCGCCGAATTCGTTGAGGATCAAGGCGTAAACACGCAGGTTAAAGCGCGCCAATTAGCGAATAAACTTGAAGTTTCTTCCTGGGTACACAGCTGCTTCTTCGAGTTCTTCTTCGATGCGCAGCAATTGATTGTATTTGGCCATACGGTCTGAGCGTGAGGCAGAACCTGTTTTAATTTGGCCGCAATTGAGTGCCACGGCAAGATCTGCGATGGTGTTGTCTTCGGTTTCGCCACTGCGGTGACTCATGACCGAAGAATAGCCGTTTCGGGTAGCCAATTGAACAGCTTCAATGGTTTCAGTAAGGGTTCCAATTTGGTTCACCTTGACAAGGATAGAATTCGCCACCCCTTGTTCGATGCCTTGCTGGAGTCTTTTGGTATTTGTTACAAAAAGATCATCTCCAACTAATTGGATTTTGTGACCTAATTTTTCAGTAGCGAGTTTCCAACCAGCCCAGTCGTCTTCGGCTAAGCCGTCTTCAATAGAGATAATGGGGTAGCGCTCGCACCAATCTGCCCAAAAGGCAACCATTTCTTCTGAATTTCTAGATTCACCTGTTGAGGCGAAATTATATTTTCCAGTGGCTTCGTCGTAAAACTCAGATGCAGCTGCGTCTAGCGCAATGTACATGTCAACTCCTGGCTTAAAACCAGCCTTCTCAATTGCTTCCATGACTACCTGCAAGGCTTCTTCATTGGAACCTAAGTTGGGTGCAAAACCACCTTCGTCACCCACATTGGTAGACATTCCTTTGGATTTCAAAACTGCTTTTAGCTGATGAAATACTTCAGTTCCCCAACGTAAACCTTCAGAAAAGCTCTTGGCGCCCAAAGGCATCACCATAAATTCTTGGATATCGATGAGGTTATCGGCGTGTGATCCTCCATTGAGGATGTTCATCATGGGAACAGGCATCGTGACCGCACCTACACCGCCAATATATTGAAATAAACTGAGGCCTGCCTCTGCAGCAGCAGCCTTGGCAATGGCTAAAGAAGTGCCGAGGATGGCATTGGCGCCTAAATTCGATTTATTTGGCGTGTTGTCAAGGGCGAGTAGGAGGTAGTCGATTTTCTTCTGTTCGAAAACATCCATGCCCAGCAAAGCATTTTGGATAGTGGTGTTGACGTTTTCTACTGCTTTGAGCACACCTTTACCGAGGTACTGGGATTTGTCGCCGTCGCGAAGCTCAACAGCTTCGTGAATTCCTGTAGACGCCCCAGAAGGTACAGCGGCGCGTCCGAGTACGCCATTTTCGGTCAATACATCAACTTCGATGGTAGGATTGCCGCGTGAATCTAGAATTTGACGGGCGTGGATGCTAGCGATAAAACTCATTTGGCTTGGTGTTGTTGCATGTATTGAATAAAGGTATCAAAGAGGTAGCGGGAGTCGTGCGGACCCGCCGATGCTTCTGGATGGTATTGGACAGAGAATACAGGCTTATCTATAAGGGCAATACCTGCTACTGTATGGTCATTGAGGTGCTCGTGGGTCACTTCGATTGCCGGATTCAAAGCAATACTTTCCTTAGTGATGACGAAGCCGTGGTTTTGTGTAGTGATTTCACCTTTACCCGTCTTTAAGTTCAAAATAGGGTGGTTGATACCACGGTGTCCATTGAACATCTTTTCTGTTTTCAAGCCTTGGCTCAGGCCAAGAATTTGGTGTCCTAAACAAATACCAAAAACAGGCTTGTTTGCCGCTGCAATTTCTTTAACAAGTGCAATACTTTGTGTCATGACCGATGGGTCACCTGGGCCGTTGGAGAGCATATAGCCATCTGGATCAAACGCGTCTAGTTCTGTTTTGGATGCGTGCATAGGGAAGACCTTGACATGGCAACCGCGCTCCACCAAACAGCGAACGATATTTTTTTTGACGCCAAAGTCGAGCAATGCAACTCGGTATAGCGCGTTCTCCGCAGCAACTTCATAGGCTGTATCAGTGGTTACGCGAGAAGAAAGCTCAAGGCCATCCATAGAAGGAATTTCTTTGAGTTTTGCTTTAAGGATGGCGAGATCTAAAATTTCTGATGAAATGATGGCGTTCATCGCGCCTTTATTGCGTATGTGGCGAACGAGTGCACGGGTATCTATATCTGAAATGCCAACTGTTTGATTGTGTTCCATGAGCTCTTGAAGCGATTCTTCTGCTGCTGCTCTTGAAAACCCATTGGAAAATTTCTTGGTAATGAGCCCTGAAATTTTGATAGAATCGGATTCTATTTCTTCTGGATGCACACCGTAATTGCCAATATGGGCTGTTGTCATGATCAAAAGTTGCCCTAAATAGGAAGGGTCTGTGAATACTTCTTGGTATCCGGTCATGCCCGTGTTAAAGGCGATTTCTCCGCCTGTGGTTCCAATTTTGCCGATGGCAATGCCATTGAATACCGTACCATCTTCTAGAAGGAGAATAGCTGCTTGATTTTGCTGCATTTATAAATTTTCTTCAAAATTAAGGACTTTGTCAAAATAGGAGGGGTGTAAAAACAAAAAAGGCGGACTATGTCCGCCTTTTTTATCAACATATTGTCAATTTATTCTTCAGTTTTCTCTTCTTCAGTCGCAGAACCTGCTTCTTCAGTTGATTCTGTGGCCGGTTCTTCTTCAACAACTTCTGCAGCTGGTGCTTCTTCAACAACTTCTGCAGCTGGTGCTTCTTCAACAACTTCTGCAGCTGGTGCTTCTTCAACAACTTCTGCAGCTGGTGCTTCTTCAACAACTTCTACAGCCGGTGCTTCTTCAACAACTTCTGCAACTGGTGTTTCTTCAACTGTAGTTGTGGCAACACCTTCGCTAGCTTTACCACCACGGCGTGAACGACGTGTTGTTTTCTTGCTCTCGTTGTTGCTGTATATTTCGTTGAAGTCAACGAATTCTATCATACACATTTCGGCGTTGTCACCTAAACGGTATCCAGTGCGGATGATGCGTGTATAACCACCTTCGCGGTTTGCAATTTTTGGCGCAACCTCTCTAAATAATTCGGTGACGGCTTCTTTACTTTGAAGGTAAGAGAAGACAACACGACGAGAGTGTGTAGAATCGGTTTTGGATTTGGTGAGCAAAGGCTCAACAAATACACGCAAAGATTTTGCTTTTGCAATAGTGGTATTAATGCGCTTGTGTTCGATCAAAGAACAAGCCATATTTTGAAGCATTGCTTTGCGGTGGCCGGTCTTTCTTCCTAAGTGATTTACTTTATTTCCGTGTCTCATGACTTAAAATCTTAATCTCTGTCTAATTTATATTTCGCGACATTCATACCGAAAGTCAGGCCTTTGCTATCGACGAGGTCTTCTAGCTCAGTCAATGACTTCTTGCCAAAGTTTCTGAATTTCAATAAATCAGATTTGGCATAGGATACGAGGTCACCGAGTGTTTCTACATCTGCCGCTTTCAAGCAATTGAGGGCACGAACTGATAGGTCCATGTCGACCAATTTGGTCTTGAGCAATTGACGCATGTGAAGTGACGTTTCATCAAATTCTTCTGACTCAGCTTTGATTTCACTGTCTAAAGTAATGCGCTCATCAGAGAACAACATAAAGTGGTGAATCAAGATCTTAGCAGCCTCTTTCAATGCATCTTTCGGATGAATAGACCCATCTGTTTTGATGTGGAACACCAATTTCTCATAGTCGGTTTTTTGCTCAACGCGGTAGTTTTCGATACTGTATTGAACATTGACTATTGGTGTAAAAATAGAGTCAATACAGATCGTTCCGAAAGCCGCGTTTGCAGATTTGTTTTCGTCTGCAGGCACATAACCACGACCTTTAACAATCGTAAGCTCCATTTCAAATTTAACTGAAGACTCCATATTACAAATAACGAGGTCAGGGTTTAAGACCTGGAACGCACTTGTAAATTTACCGAGATCTCCGGCTGTAAGTTGTTGTTGGTTGCTCACTGAAACAATTACAGTTTCAGCGTCTGTTCCTTCGATTTGACGCTTGAAGCGAACTTGCTTGAGGTTCAAGACAATTTCTGTAACGTCTTCTACAATACCTTTTAGGGTAGTGAATTCATGGTCTGCACCTTGAATTTTAATAGACGAAATTGCAAAACCTTCTAAGGAAGAAAGCAAAATTCGACGAAGGGAGTTACCAATAGTAATTCCGTAGCCCGGTTCTAACGGACGAAACTCAAATTCGCCGTTGAAATCATCTGAGTTGAGCATGATAACCTTGTCAGGTTTTTGAAAATCCAATATTGCCATTTTCTATCGCTTAGGGTTATTTAGAATACAATTCGACGATCAATTGCTCGCGAATATTTTCTGGGATCATTTCTCTTGCAGGTAAGCTTAATAATTTACCGCTCATGCTTGATGAATCCCAATCAAGCCAATCGTATGTTTTGTTACTAGCGGTAAGGGAACCTGTAACTGCCTCTAACGACTTTGATTTTTCGCGAACGCCTACGACGTCACCGATACGCAAAGTATAAGAAGGGATGTTTACAACTTCTCCGTTTACCGTAATGTGTTTGTGAGAAACAAGCTGACGAGCTCCACGACGTGTAGGAGAAATACCTAAGCGGTAAACTGTATTGTCTAAGCGCGCTTCGCAAAGTTGCAATAAGACCTCACCGGTAATTCCTTTCATGCGTGATGCTTTCTCAAACATATTCGCAAACTGACGTTCAAGGATACCATAAGTGTACTTCGCTTTTTGCTTTTCACCTAATTGTACCGCATATTCAGATTGCTTGCCACCTCTTCTTTTAGATGGGCCGTGTTGTCCTGGTCCGTAATTTCTTCTTTCCAAGGATTTGTCTGGGCCAAAAATTGGATCGCGGAAACGACGCGCAATTTTTGATTTAGGACCTCTGTATCTTGCCATTATATAAAATATTGTGCAGGCGTCATGAATTAAGGCATTCCTTCGATGACACTAAGCCCGCAGGTTAAAAAAAAACTATACTCTTCTTCTTTTTGGAGGACGACAACCGTTGTGTGGCATTGGTGTCACGTCAACGATTTCTGTTACTTCAATACCTGAATTGTGAAGTGCGCGGATGGCAGACTCGCGTCCAGCACCTGGGCCTTTTACATAAACACGCACTCTACGTAGTCCGAAGTCATGTGCTTCTTTTGATGCGTCTTCTGCTGCGATTTGTGCAGCATAAGGCGTGTTCTTTTTAGAACCTTTGAAGCCCATCTTGCCTGCAGATGACCAAGAGATCACTTGTCCGGCATTGTTCGTTAAAGAAATGATGATGTTATTGAAACTCGCTTGAATATGCGCTTCTCCGGCAGCATCAACTTTAACGTTCTTCTTCTTTTTTTGATTTGCTTTTGCCATTTTATTGGGAACTAATTATTATTTTGTTGCTTTTTTCTTGTTCGCAACAGTCTTACGTTTTCCTTTACGTGTGCGAGAGTTGTTTTTGGTTCTTTGACCACGAAGCGGTAAACCTAAACGGTGACGAATCCCGCGCTGACATCCGATGTCCATTAGACGCTTGATGTTCAACTGAACTTCTGAGCGCAACTGACCTTCCGTTTTGATTTCATTAACGGTGTTACGAATAGCGGCTAATTGGTCATCGTTCCATTCCTGGACTTTGATGTTTTCATCAATACCGTTTGTGTTCAAAATCATCTTAGCTTTACTTCTACCAATTCCGTAGATGTAAGTTAAGCCAATGACTC
>JBIKZM010000145.1:0-4449 GCA_044354735.1 Crocinitomicaceae bacterium | reverse complement strand
CGCCAGATGCTGTTGTGGCTAACGAACGCAATAAAGAAGCTGATGCACTCAACAAAATTGCTATTCTTGAAGAAAAACTAACAAGTCTCTAGCTTAAATAAATCTGAAGTCAACACGTCTATTGCGCTGTTTGCCTGCATCTGTTTTATTCTGGTCGACGGGTTCTTTTTCACCTTTGTATTTGACCACAACACGGTCCTTTGGAAGCCCATTTTGCTCAAAAAATGTAAGTAAAGCCTCGCTGCGTTTTTTAGATAATGTCAAGTTATATGCATCTGATCCATCTGCATCGGTGTGTCCAGTAATTTCTATGCGCAAGTCCGAATGGCTCTTCACCATTCTGATCAATTCCTTTAAATAGCTCTGGTATTCAGTTCTAATGGCTGCTTGGTCATAATCAAAATAGACGGGCTGAAACGCAAAGTTTTGCAATTCTCTTTTCCTGACTTGCGGAGCTGAAACCCCGTCGGCTAACTCTTGTTTAAAGCGCTGCAGCCATTCTTTGGGCAAATAGGGGGTCTTGATATTGGAGATTTCTCCGCTACTCTGATAGGCAATGAAGCGGTAATCTTGTTGGTCTGTGGATCCCTCCAAATAGCCGTTTTGAGCATTGTATTTGAGTGTGTAGGTAAACGGAGAAAGGGCAAATTCCGGCAAATAAAACCAAGTGCCTTTCAGTGTGACCAATTTCATTTCTTGATCAGTATAAGTACCCCTAATTGGATAGATAGAAGATCCTTCGTTTTCAATTCTGATTTTGCCATCTACTAGGCCGTTTGTCACAAAAATATCGAGGTAGACAGGAATAAGAACAGTTTCATCGTTTGGAGAAAACAACATCCCTTGCCAAAAACCTGTCATTTTTTGCCCCCAACAAAATGGCGTCCAGAAGAGTAAATAAAGGAAAAGATACTTCATGCGTTTCTTATTCGTAAAAATGAATATTTTGTTCCAAGCCGAACTATCTTTGTTTGATCTTGTTTAATAGAAAAACGACCATGAAAACACTTTTATTTTCCTTAAGTATTCTCCTTATGAGCTTCTTGCCCTCAGATTCTGCCAGTATTTACCAATTCAAAGTCAAAGACATTAATGGAAAAACCTTTGATTTTGCCTCTTTAAAAGGTAAAAAGATAATGGTGGTCAATACGGCCTCCAAGTGCGGTCTAACGCCTCAATATGAGCAATTAGAGGCATTGTACACGAAGTACAAATCAAAGAATTTTATCATCATTGGCTTTCCGGCCAATGATTTCATGTCTCAAGAGCCTGGCTCTGATAAAGAAATTGCTCAGTTTTGTCAATTGAACTATGGCGTGAGCTTTCCCATGATGTCTAAAATTTCTGTAAAAGGAAAAGACATGGATCCAATCTATCACTTTCTCACAGAGAAGGCCAAAAACGGTAAAGAAGACAGCAAGGTCGAGTGGAATTTTCAAAAATACCTAATAGATGAAAACGGTCATTTGTCAAAAGTGATTTCGCCACGTGTTTTACCTAATGACCCAAGTATTATCGCCTGGATTGAGCAATAGTTCAAATGGTTGAAATTTTGTTGATAAGTTAAGGCTTTACAGCCCCTTGAAAGCACCTTTTACGAGGTGCTTTTTTTTATTTTTGTTTACACGAAATTAAACACTATCCACAAACTATAACAACATGGCTGAAGACGAAAAGAGAGACAATTATTCGGCAGATAATATCCAGGTATTAGAAGGTTTAGAGGCGGTCAGAAAACGCCCCGCAATGTATATCGGTGATGTTGGCGTCAAAGGCCTTCACCACCTTGTTTACGAAGTCGTTGACAACTCTATTGATGAGGCGCTTGCAGGCTATTGTAACCTCATCAATGTTTTCATCAACGAAAACAACTCTGTTACCGTCGTAGACAACGGCCGCGGTATCCCAACGGCCATGCACACCAAAGAAAAGAAATCGGCATTGGAGGTCGTTATGACGGTTTTACACGCTGGTGGTAAATTTGACAAAGATACCTACAAGGTTTCTGGTGGTTTGCACGGTGTGGGTGTATCTTGCGTCAACGCACTTTCAGCACATCTAATGGTTACAGTGCGCCGTGAAGGCAAAGTATTTCAACAAGAATACAACATCGGTAAGCCACTGTACGACGTCAAAGTTGTTGGAGAATCCGATCAAACGGGTACAGAAGTAACCTTTACTCCAGATGCCACCATCTTTGAGTCTACAGAATACAATTTTGATACCCTAGCAGCACGCATGCGCGAGCTTGCCTTCCTCAACAAAGGCATTACCATCACCCTCACTGACAAACGCCAACTAGACGACGACGGCGCACATCCTTGCACCACTTACCATTCAGATGGCGGTCTTAGAGAATTTGCTTCTTACCTCGATCGCAACCGCGAAGCGCTGATCACTGACGTTATTTACTTTGAAGGTGAACGCGAAGGCATTCCTGTTGAAGTTGCACTTACATACAACACATCTTACACTGAAAATATCCAGGCGTACGTCAATAACATCAATACCCACGAAGGAGGTACTCACTTGTCGGGTTTTAGACGTGGTCTTACCAACACACTTAAAAAATACGCTACAGATTCTGGCATCTTAGCCAAAGAAAAAATCGAAATTGATGCCGATGACTTCCGCGAGGGTCTTACGGCTGTTGTTTCTGTAAAAGTTCAAGAGCCACAATTCGAAGGCCAAACCAAAACCAAACTTGGCAACCGCGAAGTAACCGCTCCTGTGAGCCAAGCCGTCTCTGAAATGCTTTCTGCTTACTTAGAAGAGCATCCGTCAGAGGCCAAATTGATTGTTGAAAAAGTCATTCTAGCCGCACGCGCACGCCATGCAGCACGCAAAGCGCGTGAAATGGTACAGCGCAAAAACGTCCTCACCGGATCTGGTTTGCCAGGTAAATTGGCAGACTGCTCTGAAAAAGACCCCGCAAAATGTGAAGTTTATTTTGTCGAGGGTGATTCCGCGGGTGGTACAGCCAAACAAGGCCGTGACCGCCACTTTCAAGCCATCATGCCACTAAGAGGAAAAATCTTGAACGTCGAGAAAGCCATGCAACACAAAATTTTCGAAAACGAAGAGATCAAAAACATCTACACCGCTTTGGGTGTGCGCATTGGTACCGAAGAAGATTCCAAAGCACTTAACCTCGAAAAATTGCGCTATCACAAGGTCATTATCATGTGTGATGCCGACGTCGACGGATCGCATATCGAAACACTCATCTTGACTTTCCTTTTCCGCTACATGAAAGAACTCATCGAAAAAGGATATGTATACATTGCAACCCCGCCACTTTATCAAGTGAAAAAAGGCACAAAATCTGAATACGCATGGAACGAAGACCAACGCGATCGCCTTGTACAAGAACTCAAAGGTGGCGGTGCCGAGACTTCTGTGAATATTCAGCGCTATAAAGGTCTTGGTGAAATGAACGCAGAGCAGCTTTGGGAAACCACCATGAACCCAGAAAGCCGCACTTTGCGTCAGGTTACCATTGAAAACGGTGCGGAGTGTGATCAAATCTTCTCAATGCTCATGGGCGACGACGTTCCACCTCGCCGCGAATTCATCGAGAAAAACGCCAAATACGCTAAAATTGATGCTTAATTTGAAGCAAATAAACGTTTTAAAGCCGTTACTCCTTTTTTGGATAGCGGCTTTTTTCATGTTCTCTTTTTCTTTACGCATTGACTCAAATATCCAAAATGTCAAGCTTTCGATGGCTTGTCCTTTACCGCAGCAAAGCGAGGTGGTCATTAGCCGTACCGCCTATACTTTTGCATATAACGAACAACACGAACAAGCCAATTGGGTGGCTTATGTGCTCACAAAAGCGCATTTGGGTGATGGCGTTGAACGCAGCAACAGGTTCCTTGAGGATCCTTTGGTTTCAACTCAGACCGCAACCAACGTAGATTACGCCAAAAGTGGTTATGACCGCGGTCATTTAGCTCCAGCGGCAGACATGAGTTGGTCCTTGCAAGTAATGCAAGAATCATTTTATTACAGCAACATGAGCCCGCAGCTGCCAGGGTTCAATCGGGGCATTTGGAAAAAGCTCGAAGAAAAAGTTCGAGATTGGACCATCTTGTACGACTCTCTTTATGTTGTAACCGGGCCTGTATTAGAAGCCGGTTTGCCAACTATAGGCCCCAATCAAGTGAGTGTGCCTAGATACTATTACAAAGCGCTTATTGCACCCAAACAACAAAAGGGAATTGCATTTCTACTGCCCAATGCAAAATCAGCTGCTGATATATTTTATTTTTCAATGACCATAGATGCACTTGAAGCCAAGTTGGGACGTGATTTTTTCTATCAATTAACGGATCAGTTAGAGCAGCAAATTGAGTCCAAATCTACTATTTGGCCATAAAAAAACCGCCAAAAAGGCGGTTTAGAATGAGCTAGGATTTAAAAATCCTATAAAATTTATAAAGGGCG